>JAGOEX010000022.1 GCA_017997475.1 bacterium | reverse complement strand
GAAATGAAGGCGATGAGAGATTACTTCAGAAAAAAGGAAGTGCTTGAATACAGAAAGCAGAAAGGGTTTCCCAAAAAAGCGACTGACTGTGAAATAGAAGTCATCGCCCAGACATGGAGTGAGCACTGCAAACACAAAATATTCGCCGCTGACATAAATTATTCGGATAAGGTCAATAAAAGAGACATGCAGATAAGATCGCTTTACAAGTCATATATCAAAAAAGTGACATACGAGCTCAGAGAGTCAAAGCCGTGGATAAAGTCGGTTTTTGATGATAATGCAGGGATAATTCAGATTGACGGCGACACACTTTTTGCAATGAAAGTGGAGACACATAACTCTCCGAGCGCACTTGACCCTTACGGCGGAGCTTTGACAGGGATAGTCGGAGTGAACAGAGACATCATCGGTTGCGGAATAGGTGCAAAACCGATACTCAACACAGATGTATTCTGCTTTGCAAGCCCTTACTATGAAGGGACTTTGCCCGGAAGCAACCTGATGCATCCGGCGAGAATTTTCAGAGGAGTGCACAGAGGTGTCAAGGATGGTGGCAATGAAAGCGGCATCCCTGTCGTGAACGGATCAATATTCTTTGATAACAGATATATCGGAAAGCCGCTTGTATTCTGCGGAACAGGTGGATTGATGCCTGTTGAGATAAACGGACATCCGGCACACCTCAAAAAAGCCCGAATAGGAGATCTGATCGTAATGAGCGGCGGAAGAGTGGGTAAAGACGGAATTCACGGAGCGACATTCAGCAGTGAAGAGCTTCATGAAGGAAGTCCGGTGACAGCTGTCCAGATCGGTGATGCAATCGTCCAGAAAAGAATGCTCGACTTTATAATCGAGGCAAGAGACAAGGAACTTTACAACGCAATAACCGATAACGGTGCCGGCGGATTGAGTTCAAGTATCGGTGAAATGGCCCGTGATACCGGCGGAGCAGAAATAAATCTTGAGAAGGTTCCTTTGAAATATCAGGGACTTCAGCCATGGGAGATCTTTATTTCCGAAGCACAGGAAAGGATGACCATAGCAATAGATCCGGCAAGATTCGATGAACTGAAAAAGATCGCCGACATTCATGAAGTCGAGATATCAGTTGTCGGAAAGTTCACCGATACCGGGTATCTCGAAATTTATTATGAAGATATGAAAGTTGCTCTCCTTGACATGGAATTCATGCATGACGGCAACCCGAGATATAAACTTGAAGCAGAGTGGGATTTTGTTGAAAAGCCGGCCGAGGAAATTGAAGATCAGGAAAATCTGAATGCGGTACTGCTTGATATGATGGGACGGGTGAACATCGCTTCAAAAGAGAACTGGGTGAGACAGTATGATCACGAAGTTCAGGGCAGGAGCGCAGGAAAACCTTTCTGCGGTGTTGAGCATGACGGTCCGAGCGACGCAGGCGTTCTTAGAGTTTCACCTTTTAAAAAGAACGCAATAGTCGTTTCTCACGGAATAAAACCGACATTCAGCGATATAGACTGTTACTGGATGACTGCCTCTGTTGTTGATGAGGCGGTCAGAAATGCCGTTGCAACGGGTGCCGATCCTGATTTCATGAGCGGACTTGATAATTTCTGCTGGCCGGACCCGGTTTACGACAGTGACAAGAATCCTGACGGGAAGCACAAACTGGCACAGCTTGTGAGAAGCAACATGGCGCTTTACGATTTCTGCAGATACTATTCTATTCCGCTCATCAGCGGTAAGGACAGCATGAAGAATGATTACGGTTCAGGCAAGAACAAGATCTCTATTCCGCCGACGCTTCTTTTCACACTCATTTCAAAAATGGATGATGTCGAAAATATGGTGTCAATGGATTTCAAGAATGAAGGCGACAGGATATTTATCATCGGAGAAACGAAGAACGAACTTGGAGGCAGTGAATATTACATCTATCACGGAATAAACAGGGATGGTTTCATTCCCAAAGTTGATGCAGGAAAGTTCATGAGAAGTTACAAACTCCTGAAAAAGGCGATAGACAGCAAGCTTGTAAAAAGTGCGCACGACCTTTCTGACGGCGGCTTTGCAACTGCTCTTTCAGAATCGGCTTTTGCGGGAGCCCTCGGAGCGAAAGTTGATCTGAGAAAGATCCCCAGAAGCGTTGATGTTACCAGAAACGATACTCTTATGTTCAGTGAATCCAACGGCAGAATAATTGTTTCAGTCGCCCCTGCCAATGTTGAAAAGTTCCTTGAAGTGATGAAGGGCACAGATATGGACGAGATAGGCGAAGTAACTTCAAGCGGTTTTGTAAAAATGACGGGACTTGACGGATCGGTAGTTGTCAATTTGAGCATTAACGAGCTTAAAAAGAACTGGAAAGGGCTTATGAGCCGTATGAACTGAGGTGAAAAAATGAAAAAAGCAAATGTACTTATACTCACCGGCTATGGTATAAACTGTGATGTAGAGACGGGCTGGGCATTTGAAATGGCAGGTGCCGACAAATTCGAAAGAGTCCATGTCAACAGGATAATAAACGGTGAAGTAAACCCCGACGATTTTCAGATAATGGTATTCCCCGGCGGTTTTTCTTTCGGTGACCACATTGCTTCAGGCAGAGTTCTCGGTCTGAAAGTCAAAAAGCAGATGGGAGACAAACTGAAGAAATTCATTCTTGATGGAAAACTCGTTATCGGAATATGCAACGGTTTTCAGACACTTGTGAAGATGGGAGTGCTTCCCGGAGATCCCAGAGATGTGTATAAAAAACAGGTTGCGACACTTACCCACAACGACTCTGCGAAATATGAGGACAGATGGGTCAGAATAAAGGCAAATCCAACGAACAAGTCACCATTCTTAAGAGCCATAGATTCTTTTGATGTCGCCATAAGACACGGTGAAGGGAAGTTCGTTGCACACCGCCATTTTTTAAGGGAGATCAGAAACGATGACCTTATTGCTTTCCAGTATGTTGATAAAAATGGCGAACCGACAAGGAACTATCCGGAAAATCCGAATGGCAGCGATCTTGCAATAGCGGGCATAACCAACAGCCGCGGGAATGTTCTGGGACTGATGCCTCACCCTGAAGTTTTCATAAACGGCACTCAGCATCCTGAATGGACAAGAAAAGGGACGGGTGGCGAAAAAGGAATGGGCTTGCAGATATTTGTAAATGCTGTAAACTTCGTAAAAGAAGAGTTATGAAAAGAAACCTGTTTATAACAACAGCCGTTGCGGCTTTTATTGCACTTATAATGTGGATATCAGGGATTTCAGGACCTTTTTACAGGTTTAACAGAGACATTATAAACAGTTTGACAGATCTTATATTGTCAATATTTTAAAGGGTTTATATGAGCTATTTAAAACTTCTTTTCCTTTTTATTATTTCACTTCCATTCCTCAGCAGGGCGTGGGGTGCGATCGCAAAGATAGAAACACCTCAGTGGATAGTGAAAAAGGTGATAGAGCTTTACCGTGACCATTATGGAATAGATATGAAAGACTATGAAGGAGATGTCGGGGATTATAATTCGCTGTCATCTTTTTTTGTGAGGAAGCTTGACAGTGATGTCCGGCCGCTCGTTAATGACGAAAACGCATTTCTTTCACCCAGTGACGGAAAGATCACTGTGCTTGAAAAAATAAATGCCGACATTGCAACGCAGGTCAAAGGAAGAACCTATCCAATATCGGAACTGATTAGAAAAGAACTCGATTTTCCCGATGGTTACTATCTTGTGACGATATATCTTTCACCAAAAGATTACCACAGATATCATGTTCCTGCCGATTCAGTAGTTAAGTCATACATCCACACCGGATGGCGCCTTTTTCCAGTGAACGAACTCTCTGTGAACACTATTGAAAAACTTTTCATAAGGAACGAAAGAGTTGTTGTCAAAATGGAACATGACGGGATGCAATACTTCTATGTTGCAGTAGGTGCCTCTTTTGTGGGTTCTCTTAAAATGGATTTTTTTGAAGAGCCGGTTGACGGAGAGTGGACGCTGGTGAATAAAAAATATAAGCAGAATCAGGAACTTGGAAGATTCGAAATGGGTTCGACAATAGTTCTTCTGATCCCTGAAAAAATGGTTGGAGAACCTATGATCGCTCAAGGGGTCAGTGTTAAGACCGGTCAGCCCCTTTTTATGTTGAAAAAAGATTAACGGGAGATCTATTTGATCGGATCTGATGGACGGCTTCTGAAAAAATATCTCAATTTCGTCAAACTTGAAAAACGGCTTGCACTTAACAGCGTTGAGGCATACGAAAGGGATCTGACCGATTTTCTAAACTATCTTGAAGAGCGGAAAACATCTCTTACAACGGCTGATCCTGTCAATATAAGTGAATATGTGATCCATCTTTCAAAAGACAAAAATTTTTCAGACAAATCGCTTGCAAGGAGCATTTCAAGCATGAGGGGTTTTTTTAAATTCCTTGTTGAAGATGATTTTGTCTCGCCTGAACTTTTTGAGATTCTCGAACCGGTAAAAATGAAAAAATCTCTGCCGATGTTCCTTACTCTTGATGAAGTTGATCTTCTTTTCAGCGTCATTGACACTTCGACCCCTTCAGGATTCCGCGACAGAACGATCCTTGAGATGTTCTATTCTTCCGGACTTCGTGTGTCGGAACTTACGGAACTGAAGCTCGGCAGCATTTTCAGAAAAGATCAGGTGATACTTGTTTTCGGAAAAGGGAGCAAGGAAAGGGTTGTCCCTTACAGCGATAATGCGGCAGAATATCTTCACCACTATCTTGACCGGCTAAGACATTCTCTCATCAAACCGGGTGACTTTAGCGATTTCGTGTTTATAAACAACAGAGGAAAAAAGCTGACTAGGCAGGGTGTCTGGAAAAAGTTGAAGGAATTCGCGTATATGGCAGGGATTACGAAAGAGATATCGCCTCATAAGTTAAGGCACACTTTTGCGACCCATCTTCTGGAAGGAGGAGCTGATCTCAGAAGTGTCCAGATGCTTCTCGGACACGCAAGCATTAATACTACGGAGATCTACACGCATGTTGAACAGCAGGCGATAAAAAGGGAATTTGAACAGAAACATCCAAGAGAAAATATGGATAA
This sequence comes from bacterium, assembly GCA_017997475.1. Lineage (GTDB taxonomy): Bacteria > UBP6 > UBA1177 > UBA1177 > UBA1177 > JAGOEX01. The sequence continues at coordinate 17,163 of JAGOEX010000022.1, read as the reverse complement.
GGAGGAATAAATGGAGCAGAACAAGATATTTTATGTGGCGATCGCCGCTGTGCCGGTTCTTTTTTCAATAATTTTTCATGAAGTTGCACACGGCTGGATGGCAAACCGTCTTGGTGATTCGACAGCAAAGGAACATGGCCGGCTCACTCTCAATCCGCTTGCACACATTGATCCTGTCGGAACCATACTTGTTCCGATAGTGACTTATTTTGCTTTCGGTTTCTTTTTCGGCAGTGCAAAACCGGTTCCGTTCAATCCTTACCGTTTCTATAATCACATCAATATGAGAAAAGGGACAATGTGGGTTGCGGCGGCAGGCCCTTTGAGCAATTTGCTTCTTGCTGTTATAAGTTCCTTCGCATGCAAAGCAACGGAAAGATTCTTCCCGAATGAGACACTTATTACATTTTTCTATATTGCCCTTTTCTTCAATGTTCTTCTCGGCTTTTTCAACATGATACCTATTCCTCCGCTTGACGGAAGCAAGGTTTTCATGGGTTTTCTTCCGAGGGAATACGACGCCTTTTTCTATAAAATTGAAAGATATGGCTTTTTTATAATTATTGCTCTTGCTGTGACTGGTGCCTTCAGGTTTATAATGATGCCTGTGAACTGGATAGTTGAAGGACTTTTATATATTCCGAATCTTATTTTTTTCGGATAGGAGTAAGCCATGGAAGAACTTAAGATCAATTCACTTTTAGATCTTTCTCAAACTGAGTTTGCAGATATTTTTGAATCTTGTGAGTATCCGTTTGAAATTCTAAAGAAATTAGGCAGTTACATCATTGAAAAAGGGCCAGATCTCGATTCAAGATACAAACTGATAAAAGAAAATGTATGGGTAGGCGAGGGGACGACAATCGCCGATTCTTGCTCGATTGCCGGTCCTGTCATAATCGGTTGCAACTGTGAAATAAGGCACAACGCATTCATTAGAGGTAATGCAGTTATCGGAAATAAATGTGTTATCGGCAATTCAACCGAAGTCAAGAACAGCTTCCTTTTCAACAGCGTTCAGGCACCGCATTTCAACTATGTAGGTGATTCCGTTATGGGTTTTAAGTCACACATCGGAGCAGGGGTTATTCTTTCAAATGTGAAAAGTGTTCCGGGAACTGTATCGATCAGGACAGCAGAAGAGATAATTGAAACCGGGCTCCGCAAATTCTCCTCAGTTCTCGGCGATCATGTCGAAGTGGGCTGCAACTCAGTTCTTAATCCCGGAACTATAGTCGGAAAAGGAACAGTCATTTATCCTCTCACCAGTGCCAGAGGTTTCATTCCGGAAAATCATATTGTAAAAAATGACGGGCGAAAGTTTTCTAAAAGGATCTGACAGATTGTAACTATGGAGTTTGAAATGTTTAGCAAATTTAATTTATTGACTCTGTTTTTTGGTGTGAGTGCACTAGTTTGCATTTCCTGTGACGGAGGCAGTTCTTCAAGTTCAGATGTGAAACAGGCCTACGGAGAACCGACAAAAAATGTTGTCACCAGAATGAGGGTTAAGCAGTCTGACGGCACTTATGGTTACCGGCTCGGCAGAATCACCGGAGAACAGACGATCAACGGTATTGTTTACAGCACTTATCAGCTGACAAAAATAGATGTCAACGGATATCCGATTGCCGGAAGTAACGCAATGGATTTTTATGCGACACCTCTTCCAATGGACAGTAACGGCAAAATAACTATTGCGGGAGTTGACGATCATGACGGTTTGGATCTGACGATAACTCCTGTCGTCACCCTTGATCCGAATTCACCTGTAGGCGTTGCCCAGACGGTGTCAACAAGTGTTTCAGGCACTGCCCCCGGAGGTGTTGTGATCACAAATGCGACAGCAAACGGCTCATATACTCTTGTTTCAACAGGCGAAAGCGTTTCTACCGATATGGGAGTAGTTCCTGACTGCAACCATTTCAATGCGACTGTGACAATTGACGGAGAAGGAGCTCCCGAAATATTCAAAGGGAAAACACTTACAGGAGATCTCTGGCATCATCCGTCGATGGGTATTGTGAAATACTCGATACCCGATCTGGGAATAGAAGGCGATATACAGGGAACATGGGATGTGGACGATCCCACAGGTGAATACCGCACAATAAAAATGACCGGTGTTGTGAACAGTGAAAATCCGGCATTCAAACTTTCAACATATGATGTCTCGGGTGTTTATGATGCCGACAAGAACACTCATGCAAAAATGCTGGTTGAATTGCGTTGGGCTGATGAAGAAACTGCAAAAACAGGCACAATGCCGTCGTATCCTTTTGTAGATCTGAGCTTCACTACAATGATAGGCATTTTTTCATACGATCTCATCGAATCACCGGTTTCAATATTCTTCCCCGAGGAAAATGGCAAAGGTTTTAAATACTGGTATGCCTATGTCAATCAGGCGGCAAAAAATGAAATGGGTGGTAACGGCATCTGTTATGTGATCAATGTAACAGCCGACCCGTCAGCATCTCCTCTCCGCGTAACGGGAAGAATTCACTACCGTACAACCACTGAATAATTCAGGTTTGAAATAATTTTCAGTTTTCCAAGTTTCCAAAAAGGATCTGAAGCCACAATACTCTTGACTAAAATGTCTTAAAAAAAGATAATATATCGGTTTTTGTTTTAATCTCCGGAGGTCCTCATGAAAAAGATCCTTTTTCTTTTAATCATTACGGTCACACTTTTCTCAGCATGTGATAAATCAGAGAAATCACCATGTGACGGTGTAGATTGCAGCGGTCACGGCACATGTGATGATGCAAGCGGAAGGGCTGTTTGCAACTGCGATGACGGATTTGTCCCAAGCGGCGTGCTTGAATGCATCGAGGCGGCGGACCCTTGTGCCGGAGTTGAATGTGAAGAATGGGAAAGCTGTGTGAACGGAGATTGCAGACCGGTTAGCGGAAGGTGCAATGAAGATGAAGACTGCACCGGCTCAGCAACTTGTGACAAAGAGACACATACATGCATCGGACCATGCTCAGGAATTGACTGCGGAGGTCATGGAGAATGCAAAGAAGGTGGTTACGGCAGCGGTTCAGGATATGAGAGCGGAATTTACTGTGAGTGTGAGGACGGATATGTGAATTTTGTCGATGACGGTATTCCTACATGTGTTGATAAAGATGATATTCCAGATGGTGAAGATACGGATCACGACAATCCATGCGACGGAGTCAAGTGCAGCGGCAAAGGGAACTGCGATGTTGTTGACGGCGGCCCTGAATGCATCTGCGACAAGGGCTATGTTGCAGAAGGTCTTGAATGTGTTGCAGATCTCTGTGCGGGAGTTGTGTGTGAAGAATGGGAAGAGTGCAGTGAAGGGACATGTGAGCTTAAGAGCGGCAGATGTTATGACAGTGATGACTGCACTGGTGAAGACAAATGTGACATTGCAACTCATGAATGCGGTGAAGATAAGTGTGTATCCGTTGATTGTGAGAACGGTGGCGTCTGCACGATCGAGAACAGTAAAGCGGTCTGCAACTGCCCTAACGGTTTTAAGCCCGATGGAACAAAGTGTGTTGCCGACACAACTGCTCCTACATGGATAGGTGTCCAGTGGCCTTATGTGATCGATGTAACTATCGGTGAAGCGGGAGAAGTGGTTTATGGACAGATCTACATGAGCAACGGGACAACGGGCGGTTCTGTTCCGCAAAATTCGGGATGGAAGGCGCAACTCGGTGTGAAAAAAGATGTGACTAGCTCTGAATATCCTGTAATATCAGCCACATGGCGTTGGGTTGATGCGACATTCAACAGTTCATATACTGGAAATAACCACGAATATATGGCAGGGTTCCCGATGGATAAGAGCGGAGATTTTGCATATATTTACAGGTTTTCTCTCAATAACGGTGAAAGCTGGTGGTACTGCGATAAAGGTGTGGTCGGGGACACTCCCGGTCCGAATTTCATAACTTCCGCAAATAATTATCCCGGCATCGCAACTGTGAAAGGGACGATGTGCGGAACTGAAATATGCAAGCCGTGGGAAAGGTGTGCGGTTGACGAGTGTGAGCTTCTTGAGGGAAGATGCAACACAAGTGATGACTGCGGTATGGGTTATGAGTGCGACGGAACGAACACATGTGTGGCATCTGAAGTCGAGCTGATCGTCCAGAATCTTGTAAGAACTTCAAATTCTCTGAGTTTTGAGGTGGTTTACAGCGGTGCAAATGAAATTGACATGAATGAAAGTGTTATAACTTTAAACGGTGTTGATGTAACAGATTCAATAAGTTATGATGAATCAACAGCCATCTTTACAGTTTCAAAGACAGGGCTTACACCGGACAAATACAGCTATCTCTTCAGATTGGTTGATGCCGGCGGAAATGAAATAGAGCCGCTTTTTGTGCCGGTATGGGTCGGAGACGGGAGAGATTTTGCAGATTTCGGCTGGAGGGACGCCTTCGTATATCAGTTGATGACTGACAGGTTTCTGAATGGTGATACTGATAACGATGTCGGCAATCTTGCAGGGATAACAGTTGAGACGGAACAGTGGCTCGGCGGAGATTTCAGAGGAATAATCAACAAGATAAAGGATAACTATTTTACTGATATGGGTGTGAACGCTCTGTGGATAAGTTCACCGATCCTCAATCCGCATACTGCGAGTGTCGGCGGAGTAAATCCTGATGATTTGAGGAGTTTTTCAAGTTATCATGCATATCACCCTGTTGCAAGCGGTTATTCATACACAAATGACTTTGATTACAATCCCCTGAACGGATATGATGAAGGGCCGATAGACACAGCTTTCGGAACAGTTGATGAACTTCATGAACTTGTTGCGGAGGCACATAAAAAGGGGATAAGAGTGATACCTGATTTTGTTGCCAACCATGTCCACAGCGACAGCAATCTTTATCAGGATAACAAAAGCTGGTTCTACCCTTATGTTAAATGTGACGGGAACTGGGACAGCCATAGAATTGACTGCTGGTTCACTGAATATATGCCCGATTTCAACTATGCGGGGAATCCTGCCGCAAGGAAAGCCATGATAGACCATGCGATCTGGCTTGTTCAGGAATTCAATCTTGACGGGTTCAGAGCTGATGCGTTGAAACATATGGATGATATTTTTGTTAAAGAGATGAAAACGGCAGTAAAAACGAAGATCGAAACAACAGTTACAAACCACGATTCTCCCGATGAAGCCGAAATCTTTTACATGGTTGGAGAATCTCTCGGCGGCTGGGCGAGATATCACACAAGGGCTGATATGGTTCAAGGGCAGGTGAATGAAGATTTCTATTCAAATGCTAAAAATTATCTGCTCTGGGGTAACGGCAAGATGTCAGATCTGGCAAGCTGGACGATAGGGAACGACACGACATTCCTCACAGAACAGCCGACAATGGGGGGAGCAGGTGGATTCCCGGGAGCTGTAATGGGCAACTTCTTCGGAAACCATGACCAGGACAGGGCTTTGAGTGAATGCGGCGGAGATTATTCAAAATTAAAACATGCCCAGACATATCTTATGACAGCACCGATAAATGTTCCGATGCTTTATCAGGGTGATGATATCGGAATGACAGGGAGAGCTGAGAATGGTCTTGACGGCGGAAGGAGAAAAATGATGAAATTATCAGGACTTACGTCTGATGAAGCCGATGCTCTTGCATATATGAAAAAGCTCGGTAATTTCAGAAAGAACTATGAAGCTCTCCGTTACGGAAAAAGAGAGACATGCGTTTCATCTGACAACGGTTGGATATATAAACTTACCTACAACGGCCAGACAGTTATTGTCGGTATTAACAGAGGTTCATCCGGTTATTCAGGAACATGCACGGGAATAAGCGGAACATTTAAGAACCTTGACGGAAACAATGTGACTGTGACTAACGGTTCAGTCACTGTTCCTGCACATGGAAGCGTGGTCCTCGGCAAAAAATAATTCTTGCATATTCAAAACATACTAATATAATATTATAAGATTTTTTTGGTCGGAGGCAAAAATGCAGTTTTTTAAAGTATTTATCCCTATTATCATTTCTTTAATGGTTGCGGTTTCATGTACAAGTGGAGAAGTTAAGGAATGCGAAACGATCTTTGACTGTCCTGAAGGTTACATGTGTGATGAATATTTTCAGTGCGTCCTTATTCATAACAAGAATGATGAAAGTTCTTCCGTTGATGAAGAACAGTCATTCCCTGATGAAAACGACAATACGGTTATTCCGGATAACGGACAACCGGATGAAAATGAACATGTTGATAATAATGTGACACCCGATGAAAATGATGAAACTGTTGTCCCTGATGAAGAAGAGGATGACGATGACGATAAATCTGCTGATGAAGATGTTGTGGACGAAGAATATATGGATGAAGATCTCATTGACGACGATTTATCCGACGAAGATTTAACGGAGTCGGAAGTTTTAACGGAGTCGGATGAAGACACAAACGATGAAGATGTCGTAATAATTCCGGAATCTGTGACAATTGGAGAAGGGACAGATGCTCAGTGGATGCCGATCGGATGCAGATATTTCAAATATTCGAGGTCGGCGGCACTTTATTTAAGTTCTGAGATCGGTGTTTCTGCTCCAATTACCAAAGTTGCATGGTTTGACAATACCGGTGCTCCGACTTCAAGACCTGTAATCATATATTTAAAGGAAACATCCGCGGTTTCAGGCACATCAGATGTCTGGCTGACGCAGACAAGTGGAGCTGCTGAAGTTTTTAACGGTGAGACAACAACAGCTTACGGCTGGAACGAATTCACGCTTACAACTCCTTTCAATTACAGCGGAACGAACAATCTTCTTGTTCTTGTTGAAATGAATGAGGGAAGTTTCTGTTCATCCGATGAACCGGCATTGACATATTCAGTTGTTCCTTCAATGCATTCATCATTACAAACTGATTCTGACACGACAGGAAATCTCTCAGTCGGCGATAACAGACCGAACATAAAACTGTTTTTCTGATCAATATCGCCGAATTCATGTGTTAATTTTACATAAATTCGGCGGAAATTATGTTGATTTCTTACATAAATTCGGAGATAATCCTTTTTGAGTAATGTTTGAGGGGGCTGAGATGTATGTAAAAAGGGATATAGAAAAAGCGATTTCAAGTCATTTAAATTCAGCAAATGATCAGTTTATTCTTTTGTCTGGAGCAAGGCAGACGGGGAAAACTTCAATTCTTGAGAACATCAGAACTGATAAAGAAAAACTGATAATTAATCTGTGGGATGAATCAGTTAACACAAAACTTATAAAAAGTGCGGCAACTTTTGAGCAGCTTGAACAGTTTTTAAGTTCTGCTTACGGCTTTAGACCTGATAATTCAAAAATTCTCATTATTGATGAAGCTCAGGCGGGTGATCATCTTGGAAAATTCATTATGCAGATGCACAGAGTGTGGAAAGACCAGAGAGTTATTTTTTCCGGTTCGATCCTTTCACGGCTTTTTAGAGACAATATTCCCATGCCGACAGGGAGAGTCGTTGAATTTGTTTTAAGACCGCTTAATTTTGTTGAGTTTTTAAGATTCAGGAACAAAGAAAATTATCTTGATCTTATTCCTTCTGATATTTCTGAGCCAATACAAAAGGAAATTCATGATCTTTTTATGAGTGAATATGAACTTTTTCTCTCTATCGGCGGACTTCCGGGAATAGTGCAGGCATATCAGAATAAAAGTGATCATCTGATTCTTTTTGAATCTCTTGTGAATAATTTTTACCGTGATGCAGACCGGTTTTTAAATGATAACGGAAGTGAAAGAAGCAGCACTGTTCAATACGGATCACTTCTTGAGCACTGCCTGAAAACAATTGGAAGACATGTGGCATTTCCGACAACCAACAGCTCAATTCTTTCAACTGATTCACCGGCATACCGGACCATTCTGCCGAAACTTCTTGAAGCGCTCCGTTCGTGGCATCTTGTTTATACCCTTGAATATGAGACAAAACAGAACACAACAAAAAAGGGTTACAGCTCAAAGAAATATCTTTTTGACACAGGGATAATGAATTTTCTTCTTACCCGCGGAATGCCGGCAATGCTGAAAAACGGGAGTGAAATATCTGCACAACTCTTTGAAAACATTATCTGTCAGGAACTTGTAAGTTATGCCGGCTCAACAAGAGCAGTTACATCATTTAAGACAAATAACAAAGCGGAAAGCGAACTTGATTTTGTTGTCAGAACAGGCAGAAACATCATCCCCATTGAAGTAAAATCAGGAGAAAAGATCACTGAAAAATCACTCTTCCAAATGACAGAATTCCTCAAAATAAACGGATTGAAAAAAGGATTTGTCGTCTATAACGGAGTAGTTCAGATCAAAGAAATTGATGATCTGGAAATAGTGTTTGTTCCGCCGTATATGGTGAATAGGATTATTGATCAATGTTTAATGGAGGATGCATGAGGCGCATAAATTTTATTTTTCTTACTGTTCTGATAATTGCCATATCTTTAACCGGTTGTGCAACGAATCAGAAAAAAGAGGTTGATGAGCTAAAAAAGGAGATAATGCGGCTTCAGGATGATATCAGGGAGATGAAGGAGCTTTTGAAAGAGAGCAGACCTAAGGAAACGCCGGAGAAGAAGGTTGAAAAGCCCCAACCGGTTGAGCCGGTTGAACTGCCGCCGCAGGAGCCGACATTGAATCCTCAGCCAAAAAAAATTGAAATTGTAAAGCCGGTCACAACTGAAGAAAAAGAGACGGTTCATTATTACAATCCGCGAATGGGGAAAAATAAGGTTTCGGTGCGGATCTCTCCGTGGAAGGATGGAAGGAGAAAAATGTATCTTTATGATCCTTTTGGGAATGTCACTTTTGAAAGGGAAGATGTGAGACTGGGATATAGTGACACGGCGACAATAAAGAAATTCCACGACAACGGAGCGGTTGCGGTTCTTTATATCCACATGAACCCGGGTGCAAGTATGTACTGGTATGAAACAACAATTACTTTCAGCATCAACAATGAACCGGAATGGAAAACTTCTCTTCAGCAGCCGGCTACACTGGAAGATCACTTAAACAGCAAATATTATTGGGATAAGAAAACAAAAACATGGAAAAAGCAGGAAATCATAAGAGAACAGCCGGTTCCGAAAGAATATCAGTAAAAACAATAGATTAGGGGAGATTTTATGGAAAAGAAACAATGGTATGAATCACTTTTTGAAAATTATGGAAAAACTTATGACAACGAATGTTTCACGCAGGGAACAATCGGCGAGTGTGATTTTCTGGAAACTGAGTTTAACTTTGATAAGTCATTGAAAATACTGGATGTCGGCTGCGGAACGGGTCGTCATGCAATCGAGCTTACAAAAAGGGGATACAATGTGACAGGAATTGATCTGTCTGAATCTCAGCTTGAAAGGGCAAGGGAAAAAGCAACAGAAGCCGGATTTGATATAAAATTCTTGAAAGCTGATGCAAGAAACCTTCCGTTTAACGAGGAGTTTGATGCTGCAATAATGTTGTGCGAAGGGGGTTTTCCGCTGATGGAGACAGATGAAATGAATTTTGAGATACTGAAAAATGTCTCAAGATCGCTTAATAAAAACGGGAAGTTGATTTTCACGACACTTAACGGACTTTTTCCGCTGTATCATTCTGTTGAGCAGTTCTGCGATTCGACAAAAGGAGAGGGGAATGCAACATACAGAAGCAACTCGTTTGATCTGATGACATTCCGTGACCACAACATTACCGAACTTGTTGATGATCTCGGCAACAAAAAGACACTCGACTGCAACGAAAGATACTATGTCCCAAGCGAAATAACCTGGCTCTTAAAAACTCTCGGCTTCAGCAAAATAGAGATCTTCGGCGCAAAACTCGGTGCATTCAGCAGAAGCGATAAACTCACCACAGAAGATTTTGAAATGCTTGTGATAGGGGAGAAGGGCTGAATAAGTTATTTATTTCCCGCATTGCTGGTCGTAAAGATCTTTTATTTTCTGGCATTCTTTCTTATCGGGAATTTTTTCCATACATTTACTGACTGCGTCTGAGGCGGTGGCACAGACTCCTCTTCCAAGACAGGTCTGAGCATATTTATAAAGCGAATCAACTCCTTTCTGAATGCAGATCTTCTGGTATTGACCGCCATAGACAAAGCTACATTCAGCATAGAACTGTCCTGCACGCCAGAGATCTTTTTTTGCCAGATAGTGTTCTCCTGACTGATAATAAAAAGATGAAGCGGATCCTGTCCGTATTTCTGTCACAGGGATGGCGGCAATGACATCCTTTACTGTTGCAAGTTCTTTCTCAATTACATCTGAACTGATTATCTTGTTGAGGTAGTGACTGAGGGAGTTTGCAAGGAACACCTTCTTTTTTTCATAATCTTTTGACGAAGTGGATAAGAATCTGTATCCATTGAAAAGTGCAGTTTTCAGTTTAACACCGTCAAGTGAATCTGAATATTCAAATGCAGAAAAAAGGAAAAGGTCCCAGGCAAGGTCTTCAAAATCCGGCTCATCTTTGCAGAGTTCCGCGGTTCTGTTAAGTTCAGAGTTAATTGTGTCAATGAACGAAAACATCTCTCCGGGGATCTTTTTTTGAAGTATGAACGGATATGTGTTTCTCCAAGCCCTTATCCTGTCAAGGTGAATGTCACACAGATCTGTCAGGTGAGCCGCCATCTCGATCCTTCTGTTCATTGGCGGGTTTTCAGTTTCTGCCGTTTCATTCAGCTTGTCTATCTTATACTGGAACAGAAGCGCCTTTTCAAAAGTGAGAGGCATTCTTTTATAATATTTTCCAAGTTCGGTCTGAGCATCTTCAAATTCCGATGGGTTCTTTTCGTGCATGTTTTCAAAGAAACTGAGATTAATGTAGGGGTCAAATCCATCCTCAAGAAAAGGTATTACCTGAGCAGGAGAGTACATTTCCTTATGTTTGAGAGTAAGGTATGCCTTGCCTGAGAAAATTTTTATTGAAAGTCCTGTTTTCTGGTTAACGATCTCTTCGACAATACCTTTCGTAAATGATATTTCAGAAGTGAATCCGTATTTCTGTGCAATTATTGCAAAAAGGAGAGCCGCAGTATTTGCGTCATATTCCTTTTTTGTAAGAAGTCCGAAAATGCCGGAGCTCGGAGCATCTTTTTTTCTGGGACTTTCTATGAACTGTTTAAAGAAAAGTTCGTGAAGTTTTTTTCCTTTTTCCTTCGCATCCTTTATTTTTGCAAGTTCAGTGTCACAAAGTTCAATAAAAGTTCTGTAGGCACCTATTGATGCACCGATCTCTTCACCTTCTCTTATATCGCCTGTAAAGAAAAGCGACAGAACCATCTGTGATTCATTGTCAGGGTCCATTTTTGCCTTTATAAGTGCGCCCATTTCAATCTGGGTTAGCGGAGTCCATACTTTTGGTGCCTCATCTCCGTAATTCTGAGCATTGGCCGATTTTGTCATCGTAGGGACACTGTCTGATTCAGCAGTATTTGATGCAGTAGCACAGGCAGTAATAATTACTGAAAGAATAACTGTAACAAAAAAATTAAATTTCATAACAACCTCAACACACATAAACCATCAACAGTTTTGTCATAACAGTAAAGATATTTAAAAGCAAATAAAAGGGGATTATCAGCTCTGAATGTTATTTGCAAAAATCACATATTAAACTAAAATATTTTGCGTGCTTTAAAACTGATTGTGGAGAAAGTCATGAAAAAAATGGTCTTTTTATTAATTACATTTCTTGTCCAGCTGGTTTTTCCGGGGGAATTGGTGCTTGACCTGAAAAAAGAAAATGTGAATAAGCTCGAAAAGAAAGCAACCGTTCTTTACGGGGAAAAAGACTCAGAAGTCGGTGTTTTTATTGCTCAAAAGCCAGATGAAACAAGTTGCGGCGTTTCTTCATTTCTTGTTGATAAAGATGTTATATATGTTATTGACAGCGTTAATGGAAAGCTTAAAAGTGCAGAAATTTCTGATTTTAAGTTCAGCTCAAAAATCAATATCAAACCAAATACGATTGATATTTTAAAGGATAAGGAAAGCATCTATCTTTATAATTTTCAAAACAGTGAATTTTTAAAAGTCGGAACTCAAAATCTCGTTCCCGTTATCAGAAAAAAGACCACATCACCGATATTTAAGCCATTTTCAAATCTGACTAATGAGATCGGTAAAAAGGTGGATGATGTCGTTTCTGTTTCAAAAAACAGTGTGAAAACCGCAACGATCTCAGTTTTAAAGGAAAAGCACACACTTGTTCTTAAAAACAGTGATCTCGGCTCGTTACAGTTCATTTCAAGTGACGGTGCAGGAAACCTTCACTTTGTTGTTGAGATCATAAAAAGCATGAACCCTATAAAAGTTGAAAGATACTGGCTTAAGACTGATAACGGTTTTAAATTGTTGAATATTTCAAATCTTCCGATTAGTGACATTTTTCTTCCGTTCAGAGAGATCCAGGTTAATTCAGATGGAACGATATGGTTCATAAATCCTGCAATTAACGGGTTAGAGATTCTTTTTGGAAAAGGGAGGTGAAAATGAAATATTTAACCATTATTTTTCTCCTTTTTTCATCATCATTGTCCGCAACCCAAAGAGGTGAGGCGATACTTATCGGTGATACATTCGTAAGAGAACACTGGAGTTGTTCAGCGGCAAATACTACGGGTGCATCTCAAAGCTGTCCATCAGGATATTCAAGTTACTACTCAGTCGGAAATTATATCGGAGTTCCATATAAATGGGGCGGATTTGATTCAATTGCACAGTTCCGTGACAAGATATCACAAGGTTACGGAGCCGGTTCATATTCTTCTGACGGAGTTCTGGCATGTGTTACAGGTGTTGACTGCTCCGGCTATGTTTCAAGATGCTGGGAACAGACAACAAAATACGGAACTTCAACTATTCAGGGAATTTCTTATGAACTCGGATCAACCGATGAAATGAAAAAAGGAGATGCTTTTAACAAGGCGGGAACGCATATTGTTATGCTTGCCTACTATCATAGAGATGGTTCTCCGGTGATAATGGAAGCGGCTGGAGGAGATTACAGAAAGGCGGTTTTCAGAAAAGTTACATGGAGTTACCTCAACGGATATGTTCCGATAAGGTTCGACAGTATTTCTGAGGACACAAATGTAACAGGGACAGTTTCAAACCCTGAAATTATTGATTCGTTTCCCTATTTTCACAGCGGAAACACAAGAAATATGAACTCTCTTGAAATTGACAGTTATTCAGCTAAACCCGAAACAATGGAAACAGGACCGGAAGTTATTTATCAATTCACCGTCAGTACTTCAGGAACTGTTGACATATCTGTAACGGATAACCAGAGCGAAGGGATCGACAACGACATTCATCTTCTTACAACTCTTAATGTTGACGGCTCCGGAATGGCGACAGATGCACTTGCAAGGGATGATCACAACATTGTGATGCATATTGACGCCGGAACTTATTATATTGTCGTTGATTCATTCTCTTCTTCAGGAGTTGATAAACCGGGTGAATACACAATGAGCGCATCTTTTGAGCATGACCCTGTAATTGAGACGGATGATGACAACGAAATACCTGATGTTGGAGTTGACCAGAGTGTAACACCTGATGATGAAATCACTGATAATTCTGAACAACCCGACAACAACAGCGGAAATGATGATCCGGTAACGCCCGATGATGAAAATGTCGTGAGTGACAATGAAAGCTCTTCTGATGATGCACAGTCCGTTGATGACACAGAAAAAACAGAAGATGATCACGAAAATGTCTCAGAAAAAAGCTCGGGATGCTCGTTATCGGTGTTGTAAATTAGGATTTGATTGCTATTTTTGTTGGAGTTGCAAGTTTCTTGTAAAAAGGGTGATAAGAGATAAAATATTGCGATATTTGTGGAGGTGACGATGAATAGGATGATTTTAAGAAATGTTTCGTCTGGGTTGTTTCTACTAATGATTATGATTAGTTGCGGTTCTCAAAGCAGTGTGGAGAAATACCGTGAAGATCTTAAAACTTTCAACAATTCGGTGTCAAAGATCGTTGAGAATTTTGATGTGATATCTCAAAAGAACGGTGAATTGAACGATCTTCTTAATGTTGATGATCTGGCGGGTTACGGGATGAACATTTCTCTCATAAATTCGCTTCTTGATGAGACAGTCAACGAACTGGATAAGTTGCAGAAAGTGACTGACGGGATTGACGGTGAAAATGATTCTGTGCCTGTGGCTGAGCTGAGAATAGAGCCGGTCACGATGGCCGGAGCCGCTCTTGTTGTCGCAGGACTTGCCGCTTTTGGAAAAAAATGCAGGGATCTTGCAAAAAAAGCAACAGATCAGTGGAAAAAGACAAGTGATACTCTTGCCGATGTAGCGGATGATAAGGCGACAGAAGAGGATTATAAAGCAGAAAAGAATAAACTCATTGAAACAAATCAGGAATTCGGATATGAACTTTCAAGCCGGATCATAACTGCCAATCTTCCCGGAAATCCGAAAAATCTGGGAACACTGATATTGAAAGAAGTTGTTACCGATCAAGTTCAGGAAGGGGTGAAAACCCTTTTTGCAACCCAAAAATGCAATGACGACATCGAGAGCACTTTCTGTAAAGTCGGTGCTGCCGTTTCAAATAGCGATGGCAAAGTCCCTGTTTTTCCTGAAAAATCGGATGTTGTAATCGTTAAGGACGGGAATGCAAGAGTTGTCGTTGAAGATGTGACAGTTGCAACAGGAGCAGAGAAAGAAATTGTCAGAGCTGAAATTCCCGTTGAAGATGCTGACCCCGAAATAGTGACACAGAATGATGCCGGGACTTATGATCCCACAAAAACTGATATCGAAGGTGAGGGGACAACGATCATGTGTTATACTTTTGTTGATGGTGTCGGTCATTATGGCTGCCTCAAATACAACGGTTCATACTCAAAACTCCAGAATGAAGATTTTGATGATGCAATGGCTCAGTGCATCAATGCTGATTATAAACAGTACCGCGCATATTTTGAAACTGATCTCGCCTGCCGGAAGGACTGCAAAGCCAAAGCAGGAGAATACGGGAATATCAGTTGCGACACACCTTAAGATCTTGATATTCTTATCTTTTTAACCCCTTCAATCACCATCATTATCGCAAGGATGATAAGTATAGCAGAAACTGTTCCAAGAAGAAAGTCGGGTTTTGCAAAAAAGAATTTCCAGACCATCCACAAAAGTGCAGATATTGTCATCAGAAGCATGAAAACAGTTGCATATATCGTGTATTTCACCGGTTTTCCTTTTGAATACAGATATGAAGTGAGAATGATGAAAACAAGTGCCGCGACAAGCTGATTTGCCGCTCCGAAAACAGGCCAGATGCTTGCCCATGAATCTGTAACTCCCAGAATAAACGCTGGAATTATCGGGATTATCGTATATGAGAACTTGTTTTTTAAAGGTCTCGGCAAGATGCCGCCGATCATTTCATTTGTGAGAAATCTTGAGAGACGGACACTGGTGTCAAGCGTAGTCATTATGAAAATGTTCACGATCGTTATACCGATGACACTGCCGACATCAGATCCGAAAATGAAAGAGGTAAGTTTGCCGAAACCAGTTCCATAGACCGCAAGTGCTCCTCCTGACTTGAAAATCTCCTGCAATTGACCGCTTTCTGTGCCCCAGACTATTGCTCCGCCTGCAATGATGACACAGATTATTCCGATTATGGTTTCGACAAGCATTCCGCCAAAGCCGACAAAAAGGGCATCGCTTTCTTTATCTATCTGCTTTGAAGATGTTCCTGAAGCAATAAGCGAATGAAATCCCGAAACTGCTCCGCAGGCAATAATTATGAATAAAAACGGTATGATAGGGCCTTGAGATTCACTGTACACCGTTGCAATGAAAGGGGCGTTCATTTCGGGACTTACGACAAAAATTCCGGCAAAGGCAAGTGCAACTCCGATAATAAGAACCCAGCTTGAAATATAGTCTCTCGGCTGAAGAAGGATCCAGACAGGAGTTACCGAAGCGACAAATCCGTATATCATTAAAAGCGTGAACCAGATAGCATAAGCCGTTTTCGGATCAAATGGCAGATTCACCGGATATTGAAACCCGAGCCAGATGAGAAATATCAGTCCGGCAAGAGCGATAGCAGTATTTGCCCAGAGAGGCAATAGACCGTTTTTATTGATCATTCCAAAAACTATTGCAAGAGGGATTATAAGAAAAGTCGGTAGAACAAGTTCCGGCTTTGCGATCATTGCTTTTGCCGCAAGATTGCCGAAAACTGCTACAACAAGGATTATCGTAAGCCAGACAAAGATCAGAAAAAGGATGCGGGCTTTCTTTGAAACATATTTTTCCGCCGTTTCAGGAATGCTCACTCCATTGTGACGCACTGAAATAATGAGCGAAAGATAGTCATGAACAGCTCCCACAAAAACCCCGGCAACCAGAAGCCAGATAACTGCAGGACCCCAGCCGAAAAAAGTCACCGCAACGATCGGACCGACAATTGGACCAGCCCCCGCAATTGATGAAAAGTGATGCCCGAAAAGGACTAATGACGGAGCAGGATAAAAGTCAACACCGTCATTTGAAGCATGGCTCGGACACGGGTTTTCATCGAGCGGCTCAACAAGCTTTTTCTGCAGAACTCTTTTTCCATACCAGAAATAGGCGATGATCAGCCACAAAGCCGAAAACACAAGAATGTAAATACTATTCATAACGAACTCCGGAAATGTTAATCCGGAAGAGATAATACTCCGATGGAATTTCTTTTCAAACAGGTTTTGATGATTTTGCAAAAAACCTTCCAATTCCCTATAATTTCTGATATATTGTGTCACTAAATGTTCCTGAAACCCTTTTGGGGAGGTTGTGATGAAAAAGTTTTATATGTTGATGATTGCGCTTTTTGCGATGCTGATCGGTGCGACTGGTTGTGGAGAGGCAGATCCTGCTCCTGAATATGGTGTGCCGGTAAATGATAATGAATATGGAATTCCTTACACGGATTATGACATCGATACAACTGATGCTGACACGGAAGAAGTGCCGGATGCAGAATATGAAGGGAGAGTGATGGAGATAGATACCTTTCCATGGAGTTCAATGGGTCAGCACTTTTGGTCCTTTTCGGAGGTAAGCCTTCGCATCCTCTTGGAAAATAATGG
>JAGOEX010000213.1 GCA_017997475.1 bacterium | reverse complement strand
AAACTGTTTTTTGCGCCGGTTTCTATTCTGCAAAGGATTTCTCTGGCGGACATCAGGTTCTCTTTAAGATGCGCCAATGTCTTTCCTGTCATGGAAAATGTACTTGACGAAACAGCTCCTATGAGTTTTGAGAATTTTTCCGCCTGACTGTAACTTATCTTGCCATCGGGTCTTTCAAGACGGCCAAGTTCGTCAAAAATGACATCAAAACTTTCAAAACTCTGGAATATAATGTCTCCAAACTGAAAAAGAATGGTGAGCTCAGCAATTGATTCTCTCAACTCATCAATGGATGCAACGGTATCGTTCAGAGAATTTATCATGGATTTGCACTCATGACAGGTTTTCTCTGTATGATCAAAAACCGTTGAAAGCATGTCTTTGAGAATGTCGATGTAATTTTTTAAATATTCCAAGCACCTTCTCCTCGTAAATCTCGCACATAATATAACCTTAAATTTTTTAGCGGTCAATTTTAGATATGAACCATTTGAATAAATTTGTATTTGACCGATATTTGCTGTAACATTCTCTGATGTTTTTTGGAATGGGAAAATGGCAAAAAAAATACTTTTTATTCTAATACTGACACTTGTTTCAGGATCTCTCATCCTGTCGTGTTCAAAAAAGAAACCGGATGAGATCAACACCTCTGTATCCCAGGAGGACATTGACCTTCTTATAAGACACAAAAGGAACATCGACCGCATAACAGGGAAATACGATTCTGAAATGCAGAAAGTGAAACAACATCAAAAGCCGGCACTTATACAGAAGGGAAAAGATGAAATAGACAGCTACCTCAAAGCAAATAATTTAAACCCGGTTGCTTTCATGAGAAAATCAAAAAAAATATTGAAAGGATATCTCGCTTTTCAGGAAACAAGCGACGCAGCCATTGAAAAAAAGATAGAACTGCTGAAAAACGAAAATCTGAAAGATGAAGAGATAAAAAAGAAGACCGAGTTATATAAAAAGACCGGTGAAGATCTTTTCAGGGAGTTCACTTCAGAACTTTCAGATTATGAGATACAGCTTATAAAATCAAATCTGAAAAATCTTTCTGCTATTGTAAAATAAGCGGATCAGTCTTCGAGATTATTGTTGGATTCAGTCCACTTTGAGTGAAAAAGCTCTGCCATTTTTTCGGCTATGAACCTTAAAAATTCAAGATCATCTTCGTTATAACGGTAACTGTTCTTTTTATTGATAAGTTCCAGAACGCCGAATGTAATACTGCTTTCCATGGATCTAACCGGAGCACATGCAATTGAAGTGGTCTCGTATCCAATTTTTTCACTTATCTCTTTAAAAAAACGGGGGTCTTTGTGAACATCGCCCACGGCAATATAACAACTGTGTTTTGCAGAAAAACCGACAAGACCCTGCCCCACCTTGATCTTTATACCGCAGACATCGTCTCCTTTCGGGCCTCTGCATGCAACAAATTCCAGATCTGTTGAGCTGAGATCCGATTTTGCAAAAGAACCGCTCTCAGAGGGAATGTATTTAAGTGCAAGATCAAGAAAAAAACCGGGAATTTCCTTATCTGTCAAGTCCCATGCATCCATGACATCAGTAAAAAGATCGGCTAGCATCTCGTCTTTTCTTGTTGCTTTCGGCTCTTCTTTTTTCGGTTCCTCCTGGATCTTCTGAATATTTTTTGTAAGGTCAAGTTCCCTTACAAGAAATTTTCTTCCGGAGCCGGTGTCGGTAACATGAATCGCTCCGTCTTCCTTGACATCGCATATTACATTTTTCATGCTGTCGGCCATTCCCAGACCGGAGAGCGCTGATTCCAGAGCACAGAACCAGTTCGGTCCCTCTTCTCTGACAACAACCTCTTTCCCGCTTTCAGCTAAAGGAACAAGAACTTCAAATTTCGTCATTTTTTCACCTCACGGAAAAATTACTATCAGGACAATGATATGTTTTCCCCTTTTTTTTTCAACAAATTTCAGGAAATATTTTTATTCCTTTTCGGGTTTTATTCTGACTTTGCCGTCTTCGTAAAAAACGCTGAATTTAAAACGGTCCCCAAATTTTTTTCTGACCTCTTCGATTTTCTTTTCAAGCATGGATGTGACCGCTTCCCTGGCAAAGGTCTTCCCTGTATGTTTTTTACACATTTGTATATATTTTTCTGCCGCTTCATCAATAACCGCATTCATTCTGAAAGCGTCTGAATCCTTTTTTGCCAATTCGTCAGCCGATCTTTTGATGTCATCCATCGGAGACCTTCCAATACCGAGGCCGCCAAAGAAATGAAGCCCCGGCTTTGCCCGGCCTTCTTCGATATCCTTAACCCCTTTCTCCCATTTCATTCTATATGATGTAAAACGGTTTATAAGCTGCATGGCGAGAAACCGTTCGGCGCTGTTTTTTGAATCCTGAGAGGTTTTCAAAAGCTCATCTATCTCCCTTTTAAGCGCGTTCAGCTTGTTTAGCGGGGGCTTTTTTTCCTGTGCGGTAAAGTAAAAATTAAAAGAATGTTCAAGATGTTCAATTTTTTCAGCCAGTTGAGAAATTCTTTGATGAAATTTCATTTGTTTGAACTTTTATTTTTTCGGGAGATTGAGATCTTCGATTTTTATCATTTCAGCAGGTGTTGCAACCTTCACAGCGTTAACTTCCCACTGGAGTTTTCCTGTCCAGTTGCCTTCAATGTCACCGGCATCATATCCGGGGATAATTATGTTCTTTTCTTCGCCCGGGGCAAGAGGATAGATCTCTTCGATCTGTCTTGTATAAATGAGAAAAAATGTTTTCTCAAAAAGAACTTTTTCGTTTGCATCGTCCATGAATTTTACAAGAACGCCCACATAGCTTAAATGTTTGTCTGAGTTGTTTTTTACTGTTGCGTCCATCATGTACTGGCTGAGCCCGTTTCCAAATTCAACTTCGCCGTTACGGACATTTGTCACTTCGATCTTGTCCTTATAAAGTTTTGCTGTCTCAATGAGCTCAGGGTCGATCGGGATTTCAATGGAGTCTCTTTTCATTTCCTCTTTTATCTTGTCTACCCTTTCCTTGAGATTGATCTGCCATTTTTCTTCATTCTTGTTGACATAAAAAGTGATCTTTGCTTCAGGAAGGTTGTTCATTGCAACTTTCTGACCGGTGTATTCGGTTTCAATTATTGCCTGCGTCCCTTCAGCGTTCATTTTTACCGGCTTGAATTTCAGGAACATTGAGTTGTTCCCTATGTTCTGAGCATCTTCAAGGAATTTTTCCTTCCCGACAATATCCTGAGATTCCTTGTCAATCATCTCCCATGCCATTGCAAAATTTTTCTTTTTTACAAGGTCCATGAAAGAATCGACTGTCTTTTCCGCCTCTCCCTTGCTTGTTGAACAGCCAGCAGAGAAAAGAGAAACTAAACAGAAAACAGTAAAAGTAAAAAGTGAAAATCTTTTCATAATAATCCTCATCATCAGTTAAAAACACCAACATTCCGGAAAGTATAAAAAGAGCTGATATTTATGTCAATAAAAACTGTTTTTTCAATTCCTTGTACTTTTCAATTCTGAGCTGATTAAGCATCGCGGCGCTTTTTTCACCCTGGTTATGCCATTTTTCAGGAAGTTTGACTTCAAGGGCTGGAAGAACCTGCTGAATGAAGGTCATCAGGTGATCTGAAGGTTTCCCCGAATCTGCTTCCACACATTTAAGAAATCCTTCTATGGAGTACGGGAATTTTCCCATTTCCTGAATAAGTTTAAGTGCTTTTGATGGCGTCATTTCAAAAATTCTGCTTATTTTCATGTGGTTTTTTGTAAAGATCACCGCCGCTTCTTCAAATTTTTTCGGAACTTTCAGCCGTTTTGAGAAAGTTTTGATCAGCTCAACCCCTGACTTATCGTGTCCGTGATGATGAGGATAATCATCCGGATTTGTTAAAGCTTTTCCAAAGTCATGACATATAACGGAAAATGAAAGTAGCGGATCTGTCCCGCTTTGAATGTCCGACACCCTTTCAAGAGCACTAACGGTGTGATGAAAAGTATCAATATCTTCCGGATGATATTCAACGGGGCCTGCAGGAACATTTTTCAAATTTAAAAGCTCCGGAAAATGAACATCGAGAACTCCCGCTTCATCAAGAACAGAAAAAAATCTTGCCGGTTTTTTTGATGAAAGGGCTTTAAGACATTCCGTCCAAACCCTTTCAACTGAAAGTGTGTTCAGTTCATTCTTCAATGAATTCATTAACTTGATCGTAGTTTTGTCAATTGAGAAATCATAGAACCGCGATGCAAATCTCGCAACCCTGTAAACGCGGAGCGGATCTTCTGCAAATGCCTCTGTCACATGAACGATCCTTTTGTTGTCAAGATCTTTTATTCCGCCGAAAGGATCAATAATTTCACCGGTCTCAATGTCTTTTGCCATTGCATTTATTGTGAGATCCCTTCTTTTCAGGTCTTCTATCAGTGTAACTTCAGGATGTGACTCTATTTCAAAGCCGTGATATCCCGGACCGCTTTTTTTCTCGATCCTTGCAAAAGCATACTCCGCACCGTCAACAAGAAAAACAGGAAATGATGATCCGATTTTTTTTGCATTTGGGAATTTTTTTAAGAACTCTTCTACAGTCGCCCCGACAACAACAAAATCT
>JAGOEX010000212.1 GCA_017997475.1 bacterium | reverse complement strand
TCTATCTCTACACCTACTCCACTCCTTATGTTGATGATCCTGATGTGGGCTATTCCCTTCCTATCGGCTCGATAATTGAAGAAGCCAACGGTTCTGTCTTTGAATTTTTCGGATTTACCGAAATGAGCTTCCCGACATTCAAACCGAAATATAAAACAGTTGACGGAAAAAAACGGATCGTTGTTGATGAATCGCTTGTTCCTGAGTCGTTTGACATTTCTGACCTCCTATCTTCAAATTCAGACATGGAGAAAAAGGAGGCCTCGATCGTAACTGTGAAAAATGTAACTGTGGACTGGTTCAATGAACACGATTCCAGCTTTGTAGAATACGGTCAGTTCCCTTTAAAAACTGAGTCAGGCGGATCTATCATGGCTCAGACTCTGTACACTGCCCCCTCTTTTGATCCTCTTAAGGAAAGAGATGCGCAAACAAAAAGAAAGTTTAATTTCACCGGTGTCCTGAAACAGCATACAAGTGCAAGGCCGTCAACATGGATACTTGTCCCCATAGACAGCAATGATATTGAAGTTATTGAATAAATTTGGAGAGATGTTATGAAAAAGATCTTATTTGTGCTGATCATCATGTC
This sequence comes from bacterium, assembly GCA_017997475.1. Classification (GTDB taxonomy): domain Bacteria; phylum UBP6; class UBA1177; order UBA1177; family UBA1177; genus JAGOEX01. Next base: position 4,052 of record JAGOEX010000212.1, on the reverse strand, counting down.
GGTTTTCATCATTTCCGCACAGGAAGAGGAAATAAAACCTGCTGAGGAAACTGCAAAGCCGGAATATGTGATCCCTCAGAATGTTGAAGAGGTTAAAACCGAAGAACTTAAAAAAGAAGAAGAACCGCAGAAAGAGACAGTAACCATGTCAAAAGAAGAGATCGAGCAACTCGTTAAAAAAATGGTTGCCGAAGAACTTGCAAAAAAAGATGCTGAAAAAAAGAAGGAAGAGCCGGAAAAGAAAGAAGAGTCGGCTGAAAAACCCAATAAGCTCAATGAAAGAGACGGACTTATTGCCCCTAATTATTCAAAAAGCAGTGTAACTTTTGTCATGGGGGATGAAAATCTTCGTGACAACAGTCAGTATTCTCCAAAATGGGATATAGGAAACAGATACGAATATGAAAGCTTTGCTCAAAGAATTTACGGATATTCAAATATTGCAAAAAGTTCTTCACAGTTCACCCTTTTTCACGAAGAAGAGGGCTTTATCAAAAATCTTACGGCAAGAATTTCTCTTTCTTTTGCGATGTATAACTCAATGATGCCTTCAAATAGGAATGTTTCCACAAGTTTTGCCGAAAATAAAACATTCCTCGAAATTGACTACAGACATCCATCCACAAACAGATTTAAACTCACATTCTATCCCTATAATGCTGAAAGTATTGCGATTGGAAATTTCAGAGGACTTCGATGGGGCTCCAACAGAATGGTGTGGCCTCAGCAACAATCGGGACAGACTGCTGTTCCGGGTTTTCAGGCACTTTACGGATATGGTGACATTTCAGTGTATTTCGGATTTAAAGCCAATGCACAGCAGGAAACAGATGTCCTTGCCGGAGAACTTGCTCCAATGGAGACGACATACGGATTTTTCGGCGGAGTGAGCTACAGCAACAAAGATCTCGGATTAAAAGGACATCTTCAGGGAGCGTTCATTGATAAAGGTGATAATGTCAATATAGAAGAGGCAATACTCGCAGATCCTGATGATGACAAAATACTTTCATACGGATTTGATGCCTTTGCTGAGTATAATTACGGTTCACAGCTTGGAGATCCTATCGGGATTAACTCATTTTTAGACGGATCATGGCTTAAACCGGATTACACCTCAAAATTTGCTTTCAGAGTTAAGGGAGAATATCTTTTCCAGAACCAGCGACTTCAGAATGCAGACTACATGTCAATCCAGAATGTAGGAAATATTGAACCGATCACCGACAATTTCTTTGCCCACGGAGCCGCTTTTGAGCTTGGTGGAAGGTTTAAAGGGATCAGAGCTATGTTCATGTATTCATACCGTGATCTTCCCTTCATGGTGTTTGATGCTCCCGGAGTTGTTCCTTATCAGACTATCTCTTCTCAAGCAGATCAGTCACCTGAACATCTTTTTACAATTTCAGCAGATTATCATATATGGGACTTATGGTTCGGAATCAGTTACGGATACAAGATTCCTGCAACTTACACAGTTTATGATGCAAACGGACAGAAAAATGTAACTGTCATAAAAGAAAGAATTTCTTCCGATGCCGTTTCCACAGCTTTCGACCGTTCAAGAGAAGTTCTTCCTGCCGGCAGAGACCCGCTTGACATGATGTTCATAAAGCTCAATGTAAAGTATGGGTTCAGCGATACAGTCACAGCAATGCTTGAATATTCATTTACTCAGGACCATAACCGTCAGAAAATGGTTGCAACTGAAGATGGTCCCTATGTTGGAGAATTTGATGTAATTGAAGTCATGGATATTCACGGATTATTTTTCCTTGTTGAAGGAAGATTCTAATAAATAATCTCTACATCTGAACTTGATCTTGGAAGAAGCCGGTACTGCTCAAAAGAATATTTTATAACTCCTTTTAAATTATAAACTTCTCCAACTTCTGGGAACGGCAGAATGTGATAAATGTCATCATCAACATAAAGTCCGCCTGTCACAATAAAATCTCCGTATGAACCGATCTCTGTAACTGTCACATTCCCCACATCCACAAAAACCGCCTCGTATTCAGCACTTCTGACAGATGACGAAGAAATATTAAGAACCGGAGGCACAGATGCACTTCCTTTGATCGAAACATCGGTCACTGAATATATCTGGGTCTGATCATAATAAACGCCAGTAGTGCCTGTCACTTCAACGATATCTCCAATATCCGGGATTGAAAATGAAGGGGGCTCTGAAGAAGAGATATAGACAAATACCGCACTGTATTTTTCTTGAAGCGTCGGGTGATAATCACTTGCAGGAGTCTGAATAAAGAAGGAATTCTCATCAACAGCGGTTACAATTCCTTTGACCAGAACATCTGTGGATGAAGGGATTGTCCCGGTTTTAATGTCATATATCGTGGAAAACTCAGGCATAACATCATCATCCGGCAATTCATCTTCATCAGGAACTGTTTCATCCTCTCCGAGATAGAATTCCGCTTTCAATGCGGCATGATCTGAATCTCCAAGACAGTACGGTCCGCTTCCGCAGCCGCCGTCTTTAATTACTTCAGATGAATGAGTTACATATTCCCCTGCCCCATCAAGAGAAAGGTAAATATGATCAATTTTACTGCATCCGTTGTAGTTATATGTGCACTGTTCATTTATGGTAAGATCTGAAGCAGTCCTTAAAAGTGACGCCGAATCGAGGGCATTCAGCGGATCCGAACCTGGCTCGTCATTAAGATCTCCTGCAAGAACTATCAATGAATCCGGATACATATCTGCCACTTCGTTAATTATTTCAGCCGCTTTTGTCGCCTCTCTAAGCCGTCTTGCAGGATCGTCATTTGATTTGGCTTTAAAGTGTGCAGGGAAAACTATAATGTTATGACCAAGATAAGAAATATGTATTTCAGCGAATTCTCTAACGAAATCAGTTTCATTGCCGTGATTTACCACCTTTTCTATAGTTCCTTTTGTAAGAACTCCGACATTCTGCCCGCCTGCATTGCGGGGCGTGATATAAACTTCATCATAAATATCGCTCATTTCATTTAAAAGTGCATTTCCTGTCGTATTGTCTTCGATCTCGACAAGGATCTGAATGTCAGAATTTATACTTCTGATGCTTGTCTCAACTGCAGCGAGCTTTGCATTGAATTCAGAAACCGAAAGGACAAAGAAATCATAACAGTCTCCGAATCCATCAGTTCCTGTGTCACATTCAGTATCAAAAAAGTTCTCAAGGTTGTATGTCCCGACAGTGACCGCGATCTTTCCGACACTATCCTCATCAGGAATTTCGTTATCATCAGGAAAATTCTCATCATTATCAGGAAGTTGATTTTCATCATCCGTTTCAGATTCGTCATCCATCTCAGATTCATTATCCACAACAGACTCGTCATCAGGTTCAGAGCCGTTATCCGTTTCAGATTTATCATCCGTCTCAGATTCGTTATCAGTTTCAGATCCGTCATCTTCCTTAGATTCGTCATCCGGATCAGAATCACCCGTTGTTTCATCAGAATCAGAATGTGACTGCTCATCATTATGAGAAATAGTATCTGAATCGTCTGTCAAATCTTTTCGCGCAGTTGTAGATATCTCACATGAGGACGACAAAAAAAGAATCAGTATTACGACCAGCATATTTTTCATAAAGACCTCCTTCCGCTTGAGAACAGCTTCATATTATCTGTTAAATTTAAAATTGCAAAAAGGGGGGGGTAACCGCAAGGAAAATATCTTTCGGGAATAATCTTACTGATAGATTTTGTGTTCTATAATGAAAATTTAATCTGTCTGAAGAGTTTTCTGAATTTCTTTGATTTTTTCAACAGGAAGACCTGTCAATTCAATGATGGTGTTTATGTCAAATCCTTTCTTCAATGCCTTTTTACAAGTTTCAACAGCTTTGGCAAAAGCACCCTTCTCAATTCCCTTCTCAATTCCGATCTGGAGTCCTTCTTCTCTTCCTTCCTGTCTGCCTTCGTTGTATATTTTCTTTCCAAGTGACGGCATCATTTCCTCCGCATCAGGTCCAAATTCCTCTGTTATTATAGTCATTACTTTATCTTTATCAACTTCATTCGTCATTACAA
>JAGOEX010000211.1 GCA_017997475.1 bacterium | reverse complement strand
GATATAGAAAAAGACAGAGCACATCCTGAAAAAAAGAACCGACCCCTTGCAAGCGGCAAAGTTTCAGTGAAAAATGCAATCGTTCTGTCTGCGCTACTTTTTCTTGCGGCTGTTGCGGTTTCTTATTTTGGTGGATTAAATCTTTTCCTGATCATCGGTTTTTATATTCTGATGAACATCGGATATTCTTTCGGACTCAAAAATGTTCCGCTTATTGATATTTTTATAGTTTCAACAGGTTTTCTTCTTCGTCTTCTTGCCGGAACCCATTTCGGAGGGATCGAAGGGATCAACCCTTCCCACTGGATAATAATCATGACATTTCTGATGAGCATGTTCCTCGCTTTTGCAAAAAGGAGAGACGACCTTGTGCTTGCTGAAAAAGGGGTCGAGGTGAGAAAATCAATTTCGGGATATACCATTGAATTTATTAACAATGCTATGAGCGTGATGAGTGCGGTACTGATCGTTTCATATCTTCTTTACACACTTGATGCAAAAGTTCAGAACCATTTCCAGACTGAAAATCTTTATGCCACGACTCTTTTTGTCATTTTAGGAGTTTTTAGATATATGCAGCTGACTTTTGTATTTCATAAAAGCGGAAGCCCGACAGACATTGTTTACAAGGACAGGTTTCTGCAGCTTACAATTCTCGGATGGCTTTTAATGTTCCTATATTTTGCTTACTGACGGAGGAAAAAGATGAAAGTTCTTATAACAGGAGGAGCCGGTTTTTTCGGTCTTCACATGACAAAAAAATGTGTCGACATGGGAGAAGAGGTGACTCTCCTTGATATTGCCGAATATGACAAAGCTGAATATGACAAATCGGTTAAACTGGTCAAAGGCGATGTCCGTGACGCTGAGATAATGGATAAGCTGATATCTGAAAACGATGTTGTGATCCATGCCGCGGCGGCACTTCCTCTTGAAAAAAAGAAAGAGATATTTTCGACAAATGTTGACGGAACAAGAAATGTGCTTGAACTCTGTTTTAAGCATAAAACCAGAAAATTTGTGATGATCTCTTCAACTGCGGTTTACGGAGTTCCCGACCATCATCCTCTTTTTGAAACTGACAAAATGATCGGTGTCGGCCCTTACGGTGAGTCTAAGATCGCGGCTGAGAAAATATGCAGTGAATATAGGGACAAAGGGCTTTTCATAACGACAGTCAGACCGAAAACCTTCATCGGAACCCACCGGCTCGGCGTTTTCCAGATCCTTTACAACTGGGTTGAGGAAGGGCACAGAATACCGATGATCGGGAACGGAAAGAACAGATATCAGCTTCTTGAAGTTGATGATCTCTGTGATGCGGTTTATCTTGCATATACTTCTCAAAATGAATTGGCAAACGGAGTTTTCAACATCGGTGCAGTGAGCAATTTAAGTGCAAACGACTATCTCGGAGCACTTTGTGAATATGCAGGAAGCGGTTCAACAATACTCCACACCCCGGTTTCTCTTGTTATTCCTGCATTGATGCTCTTTGAATGGCTCCACATCTCACCGCTTTACAAATGGGTTTACGGAACAGCTCATAAAGACAGCTTTGTTTCAGTTGACAAAGCACGCGAAGTGCTCGGCTGGAACCCCAAGTATGATGAATCTCAGGCGTTGATCAGAAGCTATCAGTGGTATCAGGACAACAAGGCATACATCGCAAAAGGGACAGGAACAAGTCACAGAGTTCCATGGGCACAGGGGATTCTGGGAATAATTAAAAAATTTCTGTGATCTAATCTATCCTATGTTGTGACAAAAGGAGAAAAAATTGTTTGTAAAAAGAAGTGAAAAGCCGGCAATAGTAACAAACTCAGGAACGATTTCATATAACCAGGTCATAAGGGAGATAAACCGTTTCACACTTCATCTGGGTGATGTAACTGATGAAAGAGTTCTGGTAGTGAGTGAGAACAGACCCGAATACATTTATGCCATTTACGGGATTTGGAGAGCGGGCGGGACAGCGGTTCCTGTCGATTTTATGAGTGTTCCTGAAGAGATATCCTACATCATTAAAGATTGCAGACCTTCCGCTGTTTTTATATCGGCAGGGTCTTTGGAAAAAGTAAAAACGGCGATAGAACTGTCAGAAATTGAAAATGTAAGGATCATCGTTTTTGAAGAGGTGCCGCCAAACGGTTACTCAAGAACTGAACTTGATGACATTGATTTTGCCAACCACGAAAGAACAGCACTTTTGATTTATACTTCAGGGACTACGGGAAGTCCGAAAGGGGTCATGCTCTCTTTTTCAAACATTCTTGCAAATCTCGAAAAACTGATAGAAGCCGGATACTACACATCTGATGAAGTTGTTCTGATGATCCTTCCTCTGCACCACATTTTTCCGATAATGGGGACTGTCATCGCTGTTTTTTACGGCGGCGGTGCAACTGCGATAGTTCCTACTCTCAATTCAGCTGATATTGCTCACATGATGGAAATTGCTCAACCGACAATGATACTCGGAGTGCCGAGATTTTTTGACATGCTGATAAAAGGGATAATGGCTAAGATCAATGCAAGCTTTGCTGCCCGGCTCCTTTTTAAGCTTGCTTATAAGATAGACAGTGTCGCGTTTTCAAAAAAGATATTCAAATCGGTGGCTTTGAAATTCGGCGGACATGTTCGTCACATAATCAGTGGCGGTGCACCGCTTAATCCTGAAACATGGAATAAATTCAAGGCATTGGGCTTTGTGATCGGTGAAGGTTACGGAATGAGCGAAGCAGCACCCATGATAACTTTTCCAAGACCGGGGGAAGGGAGGTCAGGTTGTGTCGGCAAGGAACTCGAGAGAGGGACAGTTAAAATAGTTGACGGTGAAGTCGTTGCAACCGGAAAGAACATAATGAAGGGTTACTACAACAGGCCTGAGGAAACCGCAGAAGTGATAAAGGACGGCTGGCTTTACACAGGAGACCTCGGAAGGTTTGATAAAGACGGTCGGCTCTATATAACCGGGCGGAAAAAAGAGATAATCGTTCTTCCAAACGGCAAAAACATCAATCCTGTCGAAATAGAAAAAGATGTCGAGGCACTGAATCCTGTGGTTGCTGAATGTGCAGTAATAATGAAAAACGGCAGTCTCAACGCGATCATCAGGCCTGATGATAAAATACTTGCAGAAAGCAACATTCCCAATCTTGAGGATTATTTCAGATGGGAAGTTATAGACAAGTACAATTTAAATGCCAGTCACCACAAGAAGATACTTGATTTTCACCTTGTCAGCGAACCGCTTCCCAGAACCCGTCTTGAAAAGCTTCAGAGATTCAAACTTGAAAGCTTTCTTGAAGATAAGGATAGATTGAAAAAGAGTGCTGAAATACCTGATGATGAGATTTACTCAGAACTTGCAGAATATCTGAAAAAAGCGACAGATAAAGAGATTTTTCCAAATGATCATGTCGAGATAGATCTTGCTCTTGATTCACTTGATAAAATTGAACTTGCCGGATTTATAAGCCAGAAGTGGAAAATAAGGGTTTCTGAAGAAGATCTCCTTAAAAATCCGACAGTTATAAAACTTTCAGAGTTCATAAAAAGTGAAAATGAAAAAGCGGCATCCTATTCTGTGGACTGGAAGACACAGCTTAAGGAAAGCATCAGCATAGATCTGCCGAGGAGCGCTTTCTACCACTGGTGGATAAAATTTTATCTCACCACGATCCTCCGTTTCTTTTTCAGAATAAGATACTACGGCTACAAGTTCATTCCGGAAAGTCCGGTCATTTTTGCCGCAAATCACCAGAGTTTCATTGACGGACTTTTTGTTGTTGCAAAGATTAAGCCGTCACAGTTCCGCAGAACATATTTCTTTGCCAAAGAGAAGCATTTCAAAAGAAAATGGAGAAAATATCTGGCAAACCGCAACAACATCATAATCATGAAAGACGGTGAAAATGTGATAGATTCGATAAAAAGGATGGCAAGCGTTCTCAAAAAAGGGCGGAATATCATAATTTTCCCAGAGGGGACAAGAAGCAGAGATGGTCAACTCGGTGAGTTCAAACAAACTTTTGCCCTTTTATCCAAGGAGATGAATGTCCCTGTCGTGCCGGTTGCGATCCATGGTGCGTATGATGCATTTCCCCGCGGCAGAAAGATCCCGCATCCTTTTAAAAAGATAGTTGTGGAATATCTTCCCGCCGTTGATCCGGATGGATTGACTCAGGAAGAAATAACTGAAACAGTGAAAAACGCCATCGCAAGAATAGTCGTTAAAAAATGATAAGGTTCGAGAATATCACGATCAGTTTTAAAGGAGTTGATATTGTTACAGATTTTTCGCTTGATGTTAAAAAGGGGGAACATGCGGTTCTGACAGGTCAAAGCGGAAGCGGAAAGACCTCTATTCTTAAAACTCTGACAGGTGTTGTTGTTCCCGGGAAAGGGGATATTTTCATAAACGGAATAAAAGTTGACTGCTTAAGTGTCGTTGAAACAAGAAAAAAGATTTGCTATGTGCCTCAGAAGGTTGTTTTCGATCCTGATGAAAATGTAAGGGATTTTATCATGCTTCCTTTTTCTTTCAAGGCAAACCGTGACATTGTTCCTGAAGAATCGTTGATAAAAAAAAGATTGGAAAGTGTCGGGCTTGAAACTGATCTGTTTGATAAAATGATGAGCGAAGTTTCAGGC
>JAGOEX010000210.1 GCA_017997475.1 bacterium | reverse complement strand
AATTTGAGCTTGATCTTGGTGAAAACCTGCTCAGACTTCATAAAGAGCTGAATGAAAAAAGTTATCAGCCCGACCGCTCTGTCTGCTTTATTAACACTTATCCTAAACCAAGAGAAATATTTGCCGCATCATTTCGCGACAGAATTATTCACCATCTTCTTGTGCGGAAAATCGAACCGTACTGGGAAAAAGTTTTCATTCATGATTCCTATGCCTGCCGACCGGATAAAGGAACTCACGCCGCCGTTGACCGTATGTCCAAATGTATTCAGCAGATTACGCACGGCAGAAGAAAAAGGGCATATTATCTCCAGCTTGATGTGAAAAACTTTTTCATGTCAATTGACAAGCAGATTCTGTTCAAAATTCTGGAAAAGGGATTAATGAGGCAGTTCAATATTCCCTTGAATTTCATATCATTTGATCACAATCCTGATTTTGATGCTTATCGCGAACTGCTGAAAACAGTTTTGTTCCATAATCCGGCAATTTATTATGAACGGCGTTCTAGTATTGAAAAATGGAAGTTGCTTAATCCCGAAAAAAGTCTGTTCAATTGTGCCACGAACTTCGGTCTGCCGATTGGCAACCTGACGAGCCAGTTTTTTGCGAATGTTTATCTGAATGAACTCGACCAGTTTGTCAAACATCAATTAAAATCAAAATATTACATTCGATATGTTGACGATTTTATCATTTTGAATGAAGACAAGTTTCTGCTTGAAAAGTGGCACGGTGAAATAGCTGAATTTATTAAAGAAAAATTGAAATTGACTCTTAAAAGCGATTTTTCACTCCGCCCGGTAAGCTGCGGAATAAACTTTCTTGGATATGTCCAGCATGAAACTCACCGATTGGTAAGAAGACGAGTGATTGGAAACTGTGAAAGCAAAATATCAAAAAATGAATTTAAATCACAGGAAAAAAAGCAGGAAACAATAAATTCGTATATAGCCCATTTTGAAAAAGCGGACAGTTTCAGGTTGAGGGAGAAAATCTGTTCAATTTATTAAACAATTATTAAACTGTTTGACAGAAGATTCTTTGTAAATATAATGAATTACTGTTATTTACTGATGGGATGTAAATATGAGAAGGGTTGATTTGGAACACATAATCCGGGCAGCTGGAGAAATTGCGGGTGTAAAAGAGATAATTATTCTTGGAAGCCAATCTATTCTAGGTCAGTTTCCTTCTTTGGGAGAAGAAGGATTTAACAGTGACAACAATGTTAAAATTGGTTTTTCATCTATAGAATTTAATCCTTGTAAATCTGCCGAAGCAGATGTTATGGTTCCGGAAAATGAGGAATTAGCAGACGAAATTGAAGGAGCTATTGGAGAATTTTCACTTTTTCATGAAACACATGGATGTTATGCACAGGCTGTTGATAGTACAACATCAAAGCTGCCAAAAAGATGGAAAGAAAGACTTGTTGCTATTTCTAATGATAACACTAATGGAATTGTTGGTTTATGCTTAGAAATACACGATCTAATTGTTTCTAAACTTTTTGCTTCCCGTGAAAAAGATATTGAATTTTTCAAATCAATAATCGCCTTAAATTTAATAAAAGAAGAAACTCTTATGGAAAGATTGAAAGAAGCATCTTTAGAAAAATCAGACTTCGATAGAATATTCAGATTAATAAAAAGGTATTTTCATGAATAGACAGTTACGTTCTGACATAAGATCTCTGATGATTCATCTGGAAGTAGCACAAAAACTGTCAAAAAATCCTGAGATGTGGGTGGTTCCTGAAAGAAACATTAAGAAATGGCTTGAAAAAGGGTGTTGCAATAAGGCATATTCAGAATGGAAGAAAATATTTGAATCAAAGTCGAAGGAGTCAATTTTGAAATTGATATCTGAAAAATCAGAGCTTTCAACCAGATTAAGATCTTCCTCTCCTTTTGCAGGGGTTCTCACTTCAGAAGAAAGAAACAAATATTTTGACAATAAATAGTCGCAATCTGATCAACGGAACTTTTTTTTGAAAATTTGAGTTATTTTCGAAGTATTTTATCTTTGCATTCTAACCCGGAACTTTTATTTTTTCTAATATTGATATTATTGCGTTTTCTCTTGAGATTCCGGTAATATAGCCGGAGCTGTCAAGAATTAGACGGTGGGCGAGAACATTGACGGCATTACTTAAGATGTCATCAGGGATAACAAAATCTCGACCGTCAAATGCGGCGGCCGCCTGAGCAACCTTCATGAGGTTAAGTGAGGCCCTGGGGCTTGCTCCGAGTTTAACTCCCTGAGCATTTCTGGTATGATTTACAACGGTCACGATGAAGTGTTTGAGCTCGTCACTCACCTTTATTCTTTCGATTGTTTCCATTGCTTCAACAACTTTTTTAGAATCTACAACTGGCTTAAGCTCGTCAAGCTGTCTGATGAACCCTAATCCGTCAAGTATCTGGATTTCCTCATTAATTGATACATATCCAAGAGAAAGTTTCATTGTGAAACGGTCCATCTGTGATTCGGGAAGAGTGTATGTCCCTTTTGATTCAACATTGTTCTGAGTTGCTATCACAAAGAACGGTTTTTCAAGGATGAACTGCCCCGAATCGGTGCTCACCTGTCCTTCGCCCATAGCTTCAAGAAGGGCTGACTGAGTTCTCGGGCTTGCACGGTTTATCTCGTCGGCAAGGACAATATTTGAAAAAACGGGACCTTTCCTGAATTCAAAAACACCTTTGTTCTGATTGAAAATGGAAACACCTGTTATGTCTGCCGGCATGAGATCAGGGGTGAACTGTATTCTGTTAAAGTTCATGTCAACAGATTTTGCAAGTGCTTTTGCCAGAGTTGTCTTGCCCGTTCCCGGAACATCCTCAAGGAGGAGATGACCCCCTGAAAAAAAGGTGCAGATAGCTTTTTCAAGAATGTCATCTTTGCCCTTTACAAGCTTGGAAACATTATTCTTTACATCGTTAAGTATCTTTTTCAGTTCGGTTTTGTCCATGGGACCTCCGGAAAGAGTTGGAATAAGCAATTTGCACAGTATTTTAATCAATTTATGAGCAGGAGTAAAGAATAAAGAGAAGAAGAGCCATGGGTGGTTAAAACAAATGCGGTGTTAATTGAATATTAAGAATGAGCTCATCAAAAACTAACCGAATGTTGCTACTATCCACCTGTGTTTTTTTGTGTGTGAAGCGGAGAGATTAAATGAAAAAGGTAATTACAGTTCTGATTCTGGCTTTTCTGGTGTTTTCATGCTCTAAGAAAAAAGATGCTGAAAACCTTAATAAAACCGATGAAAGGGGAAGAAGCGCTCTTCATCTTTCGATTCTTGAAGGGGATGAAAAGTTTGAAAAGCTGATCAATGACGGTGCAGATATTAATCTCAAGGATAAAGAGGGCGATACGCCTCTTCATTATGCAGTGAAATTTAAAAGAGAAAAGCCGTTTCAGATGCTTTTAAATAAGAAAGCGGTGGTCAACGCAGTCGATAATTACGGAACAACTCCGCTGAGTGCCGCTATTCAGGTCAAGCAGTATAAAATGGCTGAAACTCTCATTGAAAAAGGGGCTGATCTCAATATTCCCAATTCAGCGGGAGTGACACCGCTTATGTTTGCCGCAAACGGAGCAAAAAAACCGGCTCCTGAAATGGTGAAATTCCTCTTGAAAAATGGTGCAAAAGTCAATGAAGTTGACTTGTTAGGCAGGTCGGCGCTTTTTTATGCGGTCGGCAAGATATGGGTCGATGTCACAGAGATACTTGTCAATGCAGGTGCCGATGTAAATATTAAAGAAAATCAGGGGAGAACCGTTGAGTATCTGCTGACTGGTGAAGGTTTGATGGAAGAGAGGGAAAAGATTAGAGGAATGATAAACCGGAGTGGAAAAAATGGCTAAGAAAATTATTTGCTGTTCATTGGTTATTCTTTTTGTAGTTGGCAATCTTTTTGCAGATGATTTAAAAGAGAAAAAAGCTTGGTGGTGTGCCGGAACTTGTGATATGACACGGAAAAAAAATGAAGCTGACCATCTCTACATATACAGGTGGGATGAAGGGAAAGCCGGACTCTGGCTTACCGGTTATGTTCAGGGAAGATACACAGGGATAAATGACGACAGCAGCCTTCCTGACGGTTCAACAGTTGACGCGTTTGCTCTCCAGAAAGCACGGCTTGCATTCAATGGGAAATTTGCAAGTTGGGCAGGGCTTAAGCTTGAATTCAATATATGGGATGCTGTTACTCATGAAGTTTCACCGGAAGAGATATATCTTGATTTTCCGCTGATCGAGTATCTGGGTTTTAGAGCAGGTCTCATTAAATCTCCGATAATGTATCAAAGAGCAATGTCGGGTTCTGCACAGCTCTTTGCGGACGAAGCGATGGTAGTTTCACAGAAAACAACTCAGATAAAAGGTTTTGAACCGAAAAAGACATTAAAGAACTTCCCGTCAAAAGATATCGGATTCATGTTTTACGGTGATCTTTTCCCGTGGCCTCACCTTGATGCAATGAAAAAATGGCCCAAAGGGATCTTGAAATACTTTTTTGCCTACCAGAATGGATACGACATGAAAAAAGGGACAGGAAGGGGTGATGCCGCAATGTACACACTCCGTTTTGAGGCAAACCCTTTCGGAGCTAAGTCATACAATGAAAGTTCATGGGACATTGATAAACCCTGTATG
>JAGOEX010000209.1 GCA_017997475.1 bacterium | reverse complement strand
AGCAGGTTCAGAGAGCTTGCCGACATGCTTCCTGAAGTTGTTTTTGAAACAGATGTGTCAATGGTTGTGACATATGTGAACAGAAAAGGGATAGAACTGTTCGGTTATCCTGATGATTACTATCCTCAAAACCTGAAATGCATAGATCTTATCACCCCTGAAGAAAGAGAGACCGGTGCTCAGAACATTATCAGCAAAATGAAAGGAGATCATAATACACCTTCAGAATATACCGGTGTGAAAAAAGATGGCACGACTTTCCCCATACTTTTACATTCTGTTCCTTATTTTAAAGATGGAAAACCGGCAGGAATAAGAGGCATTGTCGTTGACATGAGCCAAATAAAAAAAGCGGAACGGGATTTGGCAAACGCAAGAAAACTTGAATCACTCGGACTTCTGGCGGGGGGGATAGCCCATGATTTCAACAATCTGATAACCGGTCTTTTCGGTTCGGTAGACATAGCAAAAAAGGAAATAGAAAATGGAAATATTAAAGAAGCCGGCGAAGTGCTTGGAAATTCGCTTCCTGCATTTGAAAGGGCAAAAGATCTTACAAATCAGCTGGTTACTTTCGCAAAGGGCGGAGAACCCAAAAAAAAGAAAGGCGACCTTGGGAAAATTGTCACCGATACTGTCAAATTCGCTCTGACCGGTTCAGAAATTGTTCCTGAGTTCCATTCAGATAAAGAAATATACACAGCAGAATTTGACCCGTTTCAGATAGGGCAGGTTATTGAAAACATTATTGTTAATGCAAAGCATGCAATGTCTGACAAAGGGATCCTCGAAATTGGTATTGACACTGTTTTGATGGATGACAAAGGCACAGAACTTCTTGCTCCCGGTGAATATGTCAGGATCTCAATAAAAGATTCCGGCACAGGGATCCCGTCAGAGCACAGAAACAACATATTCGACCCGTTCTTCACAACCAAAAAGGAAGGCACCGGGCTTGGACTTGCAACTTCATGGTCTATCATTAAAAGGCATGGTGGAACGATAGATTTTGATTCAGAAAAGGGGAGGGGGACAGTGTTCCGAATATACATCCCCTCCGCTGAATGTGAACTTGAAAGTGAATCTTCTTCAAAAGAGAGTTTTTCAGGTCGCGGAAGGATCCTCATAATGGATGATGAGTTCATAATCAGGGAAGTCGCAGGCAAAATGCTCAAAGATGCCGGATTTACAGTTGATAAGGCAGTGAGCGGAGAAGAGGCGGTTGATATGTATAAAGAAGCTTTCAACAAAGGCATTCCTTATGATGTGATAATTCTTGATCTTACAATTCCCGGCGGAATGGGTGGAAATAAAGCTCTTCAGAAAATAAAGGAATTTCACAAAGATGTTGCCGCAATATGCTCAAGCGGTTATTCCGAGGACGACATAATATCAAACCCTCAAAAATACGGATTTGCCGCATCTCTGCCCAAACCCTATCTTCGTGAAACATTTTCAGAAGTGATAAGAAAAGTTATATCAGGGAAAAAATAAAGGCATCCGGTGTCGTTGTGTTTTGAGCGAGGGTTATTTTCACCGTCACCGGATGCCTGGATACCAATACGACAGAACTATATTTCAAGAAACCGTTTGGGTTCATTTACTGCCATCTGAAATTGTCAATGTCCCATACATTTCCGGCAGCAGGCATAAGAAATGTCGGACTTGAAGTCTTGCAGTTTTTGTTGGTATCAATTGTTTTAACTTTTGTCCCGCTGACATATATATCAACTTTATCAACTTCACATAAATATGACGAACTTACTTTTGCCTTGAAGGTTCCTGTAACATTCTGAAAATCCCTGAAATACGCATAGTTAGGGTCGGCATATCCAGATCCGTCACCTCTAATGAATATTTCACCGACCGGCGCCACCGCACATGTTTTTGAATTCATTGCATCAGAACACTTTACTCCGGTATGAGACTGCCATTCGACATACATTCTTTCTGAATATGTGCTGCTTCTTTGCGTAAACTCCACTTTTAATTCAGGCAGTTTCTTGTCACATCCGCTTTCATCAAGCGTTGTACAGCTATTGGTGCAGATAGCAAGACCGTTCACATATGCTTTTCCAAGAGATGAACAAGTCTGATTCCCGTCGCAAACCTCTGTTCCTGTGAGTAATTTGCCATCTCCGCATATGTTGTTTTTACACTCAGATGTACATGCCGCATTGTCGCTGTTATTTCCGGTGCCGTTGTCACACTCTTCCTTTCCTGACTGCACATATCCGTCACCGCATGTTGCAAGTTTGCACTCTGCACATGCGTCTGTATTGTCATCATTTCCGTCGTCACACAGCTCATCGCTGTTTCTCCACAGAAATCCGTCGCCGCATGTTGCGTCTTTGCATTCATTTGTGCATTCATCCTGATTATCGGTGTTTCCTGAATTACCCGAGTTACCGGAATTTCCGCTGTTACCCGTATCCCCTGAATTGCCTGAATTTCAAGTGCGATCTTTTCAATTTCTATAGTTCTTATCTTTTTCCTTGAATAACCCATAATAGGTAAAGATATTGAAAATACTGATAGAATGATGATGAAAGCATAGAACGGCCATGTCTGATAGAAGTATGGAGTTATGGAAAAATCAAGTTTTTCTCCTTCTTTATTCCAGATTCCCTCGTTATTTGAAGCAGTTACAAAAAAAGTGTAATCTCCTGGCTTTAGGTTTGTGTAATATGCAGTTCTTCTGTTGCCGGCATCAACAAGGTCGTTGTCAAATCCGAAAAGACGGTATTTGAACTTTATGGCCTGGGGATTGACAAAGCTCGGAGCGGTATATTTTATCTCAAACTTTCTTGAACCGGGTTTGAAAACGACAGGGTTCCCATTGTGAAGGTCTCCGGAGGTATCCTCCGAAAAGATCTTTTCAATTATCAAATTCGGGACAGTCCTGTTAAGTATGTCAATTTTGAGGTTTACAACAGAAATTCCGTTAAGTGTCGGAAAATAAAGCAGATTGTCGTGAAAAGAATAAGAAGGTGTGAAGCCGCCGTTACATTCCATACTTTTCATTCCGTCTGCATAGCTATATCGTTTGAACTCAAAACTGTTGTCGTTTTTCAGTGTTTTTTCAAGGACTTCCTTTAATGATGCTTTAAAAAGCCCCTTGTTGCTGCCAAGCCAGATATTACCATTCCCGTCAGGAGCAATGCTGTAAATTGAATCGTGATATAAAAAGTCAATGTTTTTAACTCTATACACAACTCCGCCACTTATGATGTTCAGTCCTGAATCTGTTCCTGTCCAGATATTGCCGTCCTCATCTATGTAAAGGGAGTATACAGTATTGCTTGAAAGTCCTCCTGATGTGTCAGTCACCCTTGAAGATCTTCCGTCAGTAAAATAAAGCCCGTTCATAGTACCTATCCATAAATTTCCTGATCTGTCAGGATGAAATGTCAGAATAATGCCGTCGTTTATCCCTTCGTTCCTGCCCAGATAGTTCCGTCAGGTCCCTTGAAAAGCGATCTGAGGTCGTTGCTCAATATTTCGGGGTGTGTAGCTCTGCTGAAAACTGTGAAGTTAAGTCCGTCAAATCGCGTGAGCCCTTCCTGTGTGGCGATCCAGATATATCCGTCGTCAGTCTGGACGATCGAGTTTGCAGAGTTCTGGGGAAGACCGTCGATCGCCTGCCATGATCTGTGGATGTAGTGGTGAATTTTTTTTGAAGGGTCAAGAGCACTTATATCAGATGCGAACAGCATCAGAATTGTGAGCAGAAATATCTTTTTATTCACCCGTTTCACCTTCAGTTAAATCAACACCATGAAATTAAACATAAAAACAAATGATTTTGCAAATATTTGCCAACCGAGCCGCATTGGTTGAATAAAATAAAATTAGACCTGAAAAAGAATCGGGCTATTATTTATGGACGATCGGTGAAAAAGAAATAATTTTCGGAGGGAAGGATGGCTGATCACACAAAATATGACTTTAATGGTAAAAAAAGTCTTCACAAAAATCGTATGGTGTTTGAGGTTGTAAAAAAATTTGTGGAAGATAACCCGAATGTTTCTTTAATTGAGTTACAGCGTGTTTTTAATCGGCAATTACAGGGTGGTATGGAAGTTGTTGAAAAGAAACAGAATCTTTCTGGAGATAAACTGCGACGGTATTTTATAAAGAACAATGAAATTATTTCTCTTAGTAACGGCGATAAAATAGCCGTAACAACAGAATGGGGCATGGGAAACATCCATAAATTTCTAAAAAAATCACAAGAACTCGGATATGAAATAAAAGAAAGCACAGAAAATGAAGGGTTCTTTCCAGATCTCACTGACAAGTATGATTCTATAAAACAGACTGAATCTGATTTGCCGACATCAGATGAATATCTATTTGCTTTTATTAAGTTTTTCAGCAAAGAAAGTGGAAATTCTGAAAACCAGAAAAAGATTTTGCAATTTCATCTAAGTCAGCAAAATTATTCAACTACAGCAAGAATAATTACAGAAAATCTTGGACTCACAAATATTGGACATGCAAACATGCTGTGCGGACACCTTGCAAAAGGATTATGTCAGATTTTAGGAAAAGAGAATTTAAGGTATTTCGTTGAGATTCTATTCAATTTCAAAAAAACTAATGAATTCAACAATGAACTTCAATGGATTCTTCATCCACCAGTTGTCGAAGCACTAAATAAATTCTTTTCCATGTC
>JAGOEX010000208.1 GCA_017997475.1 bacterium | reverse complement strand
TTTAATAGACAAATACCGGACTGACATCACCATCAGGGGTCTCATCAGGCATAAACTCATCATATAGACAGAGATCCGGAACTTGTTTACAGTATGATTCCATATCACGGAGAACTATTGCTCCGGTTATCTGCCAGAAAATATATTTTCCTTCTACTCCGGCATAAATACTCCGGATCATTCCACTGCCAGGATAAGGAAAACACACTTTTCTGTTTTTACTGAAGGAATAATAACAGATCCGGAAATCATTCTGCACCTCGGAAAACACATACATCTCTTCAAGAACAAAAATATCTCCGTCCCACTGACTGGGAATCAGATTTATTAGATCCGGTGTTTTTTCGAGCTCCAGCTTGCTGTAAACTATTTCACTGTTAGTAAGATCAGCTATGTTTAACTGATGAGCGCTGTTCCTGTCTGTATAAACAACCTTTTTGTGATTCTGTTTATTAACAGCAAAGCTTACAGACAACTCCCCTTCTCTTGTGATTTTAACACAGTCTTTTTCAATATCATCAGGATTCTTAATCAAATCACAGGCATAGACTTTGTTATTAAGAGTAAAAAAGGCAGTATCATCAAATATCTGAGGATAAAGTATCGTTCCTGTCCCGAGTTTCTTAAAATTCCAGTCATTGACATTCGCATAGAGAATGTCTTCCGGTCCGGCATCTTCTCCTGTGCTTACAGCTACCAGATACGGATTTACACGAAATCAAAAAAAATGTAAAAATAAGAATCGCTTGCTTCATAAAACCCTTGAAAATATAATTAAACGGACTGTAAAGTATCAGAACTGAGGTCAACGCCATTAGGCCACTCAGCGGAAAAACCTGTATTTTTGACTCTTTTAAAAAGATTGAAATCTTTAAGTTCTTTGAATGCCCCTTTATCGAGAAAACGAGCTATATCACAAATTCTTTCTGAGTTATCACTGAACTTGACCTTTAGTTTATACGGCTCAAGGATTTCTATATGGGTTATTCTTTTCATTACACTAATCCAGAGGTTTTATTTTAAAGATCTTTTCACCGCTTACAGCAAGCTGCCAATTAGCAAGAAGCTCTTCTTTGTGTATTTCAATCCATGCTTGAACCAATCGTGCTTTTCTGTTATTAAAATCTCCCTGAATGATTTCACCTGTTTCGATATCAAAAACAGCACTCTGATCCTGATATTCAGCGTGAACATGAGGGGTGTTGTGTTTCTGATTATCAAAATTAAACATCCTTACAATGATTCCATAAAACATTGATATTACTGGCACAATATCCTCCATAAAAAACCAGTCACATTTTACAGATATTAACCGCTGTGTCAACCGAATCGGTTAAAAAGCATAGACCTTCACACATTTGAATCTTCCCACATATTCTTCAAATGTTGAACACAACGCCGCCGTTGAACACTATCAGGTCAAAGGACTCAGAACGAAGTTTAATTATTAAGCCATTTTTCGAATTCTTCAAAGGAGAGTTCACGACCGAGGAAATCTTTTACCATCTGGTGACCGGGTTTTGCTCCGCCGATGTTGAGAACTTTATCGCGGTACTGTTTTGTTACTGCGGCATCCATAAGCCCTGTCTTTCTGATGTGACCTGCGAAATCTTTTACAATTGCAAGTGACCACATGTAGGTGTAATAGTTCGAGTAGTAGTTTACAAGATGACTGAAATTTTCTATCAGATGTGTGTCTTCATGGGATTTCCATGGTGAAAGTTCTTTTTCAAGCTTCTTTTCATAAGCATGATGATCAAAGTTTTCAGGGTCCTGAAGGTATATTCCAAGTGAAAGTGCGGCAAGATACATCTGTCTTGAAACATGGAGACCTTTTGCAAATTCACTTGCCTTTTTCATGTTGTCAACAAGATCAGCCGGAATCGGTTCGCCTGCATCATTAGTTGCCCAGAGCTGAAGGATCGATGCGTCCCAGACATACTCTTCCATAAGCTGTGACGGCACTTCTACAAAATCCCTCTGACAGTTGGTTCCTGAAAAACGGACATATCTCTGGTTTCCTGCAAAAAGAGAATGAAGCAGATGTCCGAATTCATGAAAGAGCGTTTGAACATCTTCATGAGAAATATATGCCTTTCCGTCAACCGGCTCAGGGAAATTCCCGATTATCGCCGCTCTCGGGATTCTTAAATCCTTAACTCCGAGTTCATTTGTGAACATCGCAAAGTGCTTGTATTTATTGGGTCTTGGAAACAGATCGAGCTCAAACATTCCTATCACTTTACCATCTGCAAGCATGTTGTATGACTGAACACTTTCGTGCCACAGATCGTCTCTTTTCACTTTTTCAAATGTCACTCCGAAAATCTTTCCTGAAACAAGAAATATGCCGTCGATAACCTTTGTCATCTCAAAGTATTTTCTCGCCTGTTCAGGGTCATAGTTGTATTTTTCCATTTTTATCAGTTTCTGATAGAAAAACCTGTCCCACGGTTCAACCTCAGCAGTTTCTCCAACGACAGATTTCTTTTTTGCAAGAAAAACTTCAAGGTCTTTTTTTGCATAAGCCGTTGAAATTCCAGCAACTTTTTTGATAAATTCATCTGCATTCTCAGGGTTTTCTATCATAAGTTTTTGCTGAGTGTATTCTGCAAAATTCTTGTATCCAAGAAGTTCAGAGAATTTCTTTCTGGCTTTCAGTATCTTTGAAAATATCTCTGTATTCTGAGGATATGCGATATTCAGAACATTTTTATACATCTCTGCTCTGAGAGATTCATCCTGAGCATTTTCCATAACAGGAAAGTAATCAGGCCAGTCTGTTGTAAGAATAATATTGCCTTCTTCGTCCGGTTTTTTCCCTTTGATGAAATCTTCAGGAAGTCCTTTAAGACGGTTTACATCCTTAATTTTTATGGTCTTTTTGTCAGAGCCGATGTTGCTGTAAAATGTCTGTTCAAGTGCTATTATTTCAGCACTGAGCTTTTTTATCGCATCTCTTGTCGCTTCGTCTTTATCAACACCGTTCCTTTTAAAATCAATGATCATATCGGCAAGAAAGTATTTATCATCGCTGTCAAGAGCGGGATCTCCAGGAGAAATGGAAGCGATCGCCTTATAAAGTTCATTGTCAAGAGAAAGCTCTGTCGCCTGAGCACTGATCTCCGTTTCACATTTCATTGCTGCTTTTCTCATCCCTTCGTCAGGATGATTAAGCTGAAATATTCCTGATTTTGACCACATGTCGCTCTGTTTTATTTCAAGAATATTCATCATGTTAAGAATTTCAAGACCGCTTTTTTTACCGGCAGATGTCTTTATTTCAGAAGCAATTCCAGATATAGATGCGATCTCGTTTCTGCAAAGTTTTAAATAAGCATTGCCGACCATACCGAAATCTTCGGCAGGTTTTTCCTGTGCTTTTGTTTCTGCCGGTTTCACTTCAGTTTGTTTTGTGTCTCCTGCACTGGCACATGAAACAGAAAACAGAAGAAAAGCGCAAAGTACTGTAAATAATGATCTTTTCAATTGAACCTCCTTTATTTGACTTCAACCACCCAGCCGTCAGGTCCTTTAATGTCCCCAGTCTGTATTGAAGTAAGCAGAGAATAGAGCTCTTTTATTTTTGGACCAACTTCTTTTCCTTCACCGTAGAAAGCATATTTTTTCCCTTCGTGAGTTATTGAACCGATCGGAGTTATGACGGCCGCAGTTCCGCAGGCACCGGCCTCGACAAATTCTCCAAGAGAGGTGACAGGGATCTCTTTTTCGACAACTTTCATTTTGAGATTGTGTTCAGCAAGGTGCATCAGTGAGTATTTGGTGATGGAAGGGAGTATGGAAGGGGATTTCGGGGTAACAAACGAGTTGTCGGCAGTTATTCCGAAAAAGTTTGCGGCACCCACTTCTTCAATGTTTGTGTGAGTTGCAGGATCAAGATAAATACAGTCGGCATATCCCGCGTCAACTGCAACTTTATGCGCTTTCAAGCTTGCCGCATAATTTCCGCCAACCTTTACTCCCCCTGTGCCTCTTGGAGCTGCACGGTCATATTCAGAAATAACGAAATGACATGGAGCCATTCCCCCTTTAAAATAGGGTCCTACAGGGGTTACAAAGATTCCGAAAAGATATTCAGGTGCAGGTCTTACACCGACATTTTCACCGACACCTATAAGATATGGTCTGAGGTATAAAGAGGCACCGCTGCCGTAAGGGGGGACAAATCTTTCATTTGCTTTTACCACCTTGATGCATGCTTCAATGAACTTCTCTTCAGGATAAACAGCCATGAGAAGCTGTTCACATGAATTTTTCATTCTTGCCGCATTTCTGTCAGGTCTGAAAAGGAGTATTTTGCCTTCTTTTGTAGTGTATGCCTTCATCCCTTCAAAACACTGCTGTCCGTAATGAATTGCTGTTGAACCCTCATGAATTCTGATGTAGTCGTCTTTTGTAAGTTCGCCTTCATCCCATTTGCCGTCCTTGAAATGTGAAATGAAACGGTAATCACATTTGATGTAACCGAAACGGAGTTCCGACCATTTGATGTCAGCTTTTGCAACCATTTTTACCTCCAGAATTTTATTATTAATTTAGTTGAAAAAAAACGTAATGCAAAAGACTTTAGAAAATAAAAAGAGGTTTGTCAACCTTGACAGGGATGAAGAATTTTACGATCCTGGATTTCTTTCACACACATACTGCAAACTGTCTGAGCAGTCAAGATCATTCCAGAAGCCGGTAGTATACA
>JAGOEX010000021.1 GCA_017997475.1 bacterium | reverse complement strand
ATGAGAACGAAGCAACGGATGAAGAAGAAACAGGCGACATCGAAGAAACTTCTGACAAGGAAGCTGTCGATAAAACAGCAGTAACAGATGAAGAAGCGACAAACGATGAAACGATCACCGTTCCCGATGATGGTCCGGATGAAAACATTGAAATTCCCGATGAAACAGCATTTGAAAAGACTGGTGAATTCAACCTTAACTACACTGGTCTTATAAACACCACCTTTGATACATCGACAAGAGGTGGAGATGGAATAACGACCTTTTCACACAAAGGTGCACCCTTTTCTTTTGGAAAAATATCTGTTATTGTGCCTCTTTTCCCGATGGCAATACTTCAACAGAATAATATTGCTGTAATGTGGCTTGAAAGTGCCCCTGGATTCAGCGGTACAGAAATAAAAAAAGTTTTCGGATTCACATTCCCTTCTACGATTCAATCAGGCAACACCACGATGGAAGCCGCACAGGCATTTGCATTCTTCGGTGATATAGAGATAAATATTCAAGGTGGACAATTCAATGTCAAGTGTATAAGAAGTGCCGCCATTGCAGGACAGTTGAACATGAACTCATATACCGGAACCAATGCTGATTTTACAGCAAGCGGAGATCTGCTTGATCCGAGTGCTGCCGGTTCACAGCTTCCCTACCCTGTCTGCACCGATTAAGATCAGAAATTAAATCAGCATGCCGTCATCCTCAGGGTTTTTCCTTTATCAGAGCAATATGCTTGAACTACTTGCTGAAAAAGCGGTTCCGATCATAAACGGGCTTTGCTACAAAGACCCGCTTAAAAAAAATATGACCGTAGTTCAGACATCCGGCATGGGAAGATGGCTTTCAATAAAAATCGCTGAAAGATCAGGAATATGTGCAAACATAGAAACGACACTTCCTGAAAACTTCATTCAGCACATTGCCTCCATTATTTTTGATGAAAAAGGATCTGACCCGTTTTTTGAAACACCGAATCTCCGCTGGTTCATCTATGATCTTTTAAGTACTGAATTCATCGACAAAAAAGAGTTGAAACCCGTCCGCACCTATATAGGGAAAGACGATGTAAAAAAATATCAGATATCGGGACATATTGCAGATATGTTCGACCAGTACCAGATCTTCAGACCCGATATAATTGCAAAGTGGAAAAAAGGTGAAACCGTCTATAAAAAAGACAAAGATGAGATCTGGCAGAAAGAGATATATTCAGCGATAATTTCTGCAAAGCCCGACTCACTTGACAGAGCCGCTTTTTTTGATGCATTCAGAAATAAAATCGAAAAAAGAGATCTTTCCAAACTCCCCCTGCCTGAGGGTGTCGTGCTTTTCGGAATCTCGACAATGACCGCATTCCAGCTTGAACTTTTTAAATCCCTTTCAAAAATAATGGAAGTCCATCTTTTCCACATGGATCCGAGCCGCGAGTTCTGGGGCAACATTGAAACGACAGAATTTTCAGGGAAAGATTCATTTTTTTATGAATCGGATAACCCGCTGTTATCGGAACTTGGATTTGCAGGAAAGAACTTTTTCAATCTTCTGTCTGAATCCGATGGTCAGCACATTGACTGTTTTGCGCCTGATACCGAAGGCAAAACCATTTTAAACCGCCTGCAAAACGATATTAAAGCATGCGTCAACCCGAAACCATGCCATCTTGATTTTGACGGATCGGTCATCATAAACGGATGCTGGGGAAAAATGAGAGAGATGGAAGTGCTTAAAGACACTCTTCTGTCCCTTTTTGATTCAAATGAAGATCTTAATCCCCGTGATGTGATAGTCATGGCACCTCAAATCGAGGAATACAGCGATTTCATTGAAGCGGTTTTCGGGAGCGGATCGTCAGGAAACCTAATTCCGTTCACGGTTGCAGATAGATCAGCAACAAAAGAGAGCGGATTGATCGATCCTTTTTTAAATATTCTTTCACTTGACGGGACCAACTTTTCAAGAACTGCCGTCATCGCTATTTTTGAAAACCCCAATATCTACAGAAAATTCAATGTTGAAAAAGAAGATCTCGAATCTATAAAGAAAGCGGTTTCCGAAAGCGGCATCAAGTGGGGAATAGATAAAAACTGGAGAAGATCGAGAGGTTATCACGAATTTGAGCAGAACTCGTGGAAATTCGGAATTGACAGAATGCTTCTGGGATATGCCCTGCCGGGGAAAGGGACTGAAACATTCAGTGACATACTCCCTTATGATGATATCGAAGGAGGAATTGCAAGAACAATTGCAAAGTTCATCTCTTTTACCGACCTGATATTTGAATTCAGGAACGATTTTTACGAATCAAGAACTCTTGCTCAATGGGAAGAGAAACTCAACCGCCTTATTGATCTGCTCTTTATTGATAATGCCGAAACTTCTGCGACTTTGAGATATCTGCGGGATTCATTCAACCGTCTTGTCAAAAGCACCGCTGCAGGAGGATTTTGCGGGAAAGTTCCGCTCAGTGTGGTGAGAGAACACCTGAATGACTATTTTTCCAATTCAGGTTTCGGGCGGGGATTTATGAACGGACAGGTCACTTTCTGTTCGCTTAAGCCGATGCGTTCCATCCCTTTCAAAGTGATTGCTCTTATAGGAATGAATGATGAATCGTTTCCCAGAGAAAACATGTCGAGCGCTTTTGATCTGATGTTCAAATACCCGCGGATAACAGACCGTTTTGTCAAGGAAAACGACAAGTATCTGTTTCTTGAAGCACTTATCTGTGCAAGGGAAAAGCTTGTCATCAGCTACATTGCAAAAAGCATGAACGACTCATCAAAGAACATTCCGTCATCAGTGGTTGAAAGCTTGAGAAACTACATCACTGAAAAATATTGTGTCAAACCCGATCAAATTGAAAAACTTCATCCGCTTCAGCCCTTCTGCGCAAAATATTTCATGGAAGGATCAGATCTTTTCTCCTATTCAGAGCGTGACTTTTGTGCCGCAAAACATTTCCATTCCGGTTCACCGGAACAAGTGGCTGGGAAGGTTAACGGAACTGTGGATGTTTCAAGACCCGAACTCAGGCAGAAAACAAATATGCAGAAAATAACGGTCAATGATCTTCTCTCATTTTTTGCAAATCCTCAGAAATATTTCTTCCGCAATACTCTGGATATCGTTTTCCCGTATATCAGAAAGGAAGATGACGACCTTGAACTTTTCACCTTTGATAATCTTCAGGGATACGGTTTGAAAAATGAATTTGCAAAAATGAATCAGGCAGGATTTAGCGCAAAAGATTTCATGACAAAAATGAGAGGATCCGGCTTAATACCTCACGGAAGCACAGGAAGAGTGCTTCTTAACCGCCAGATCGAAGAGCTGCCTGCGTTTCTTGATAAAATAAAAAACCTGAAAGGGACGGATGCTGAAGAAACTGTTTCTGTGGACCTGAAATTCAACATCGGAAAGAATGAGATATCACTTCGCGGTGATCTTGACAATGTTTTTAAGGATAGACAGGTTCTTTTCAGACCGTCAAAAACACCTAAAGACAAGGACAGAGTAAAAGCGCTCATACTCCACCTTGCCATGAACGCATCAGGAATTATGAAGGAAACTTGCTTTTCTTTCATGGATGCTGACCTTTTTTTCAAGCCGTCACAGAAAAGCTGCGAAGAGCTTTCGGACCTTGTTGAAATATATCTGAACGGTATGTCAAAAATACCCCTGTTCAATCCGTGGATAGCTGAAAAACTTTTCAGCGGGAATAAACCCGGAAGAAGTGAAAGAGAGATCTTTAATATGATGATAGAAAAAATGGATGACGATTTCGGCGGAATGACCAGAGACATCTATTTCGATATGGCGGCCCGCATAACCGGTTTTTTTGAAAGCAATGATGAAACTATTGCGGAAGTGATCGGAACTGCACGAAAGATCTTTTCAAAAATAAGTGATCTGAGCGAGGAGATAAAGTGAACGGGTTTTCAGCAAAAGATGTTCCGTTAAAGGGGATGAACCTCATCGAGGCAAGTGCGGGAACAGGAAAGACATATTCGATAGCCGCAATATTTCTCCGGCTTGTTCTTGAAGGTGCTCCGGTTGAATCCATTCTTGCTGTCACATTCACAAGAAGTGCCACCGCTGAACTTAAAAACCGTCTCCTTGATTTTCTAAGATCGGCAAAAAAGATCCTTGAGGGAACCGATAAAACTCAAAACGGAACGCTGATCGGACAGATCGCCTCACAATATTCAGACAATCGAGAAGAATCACTGAAAAAACTGAGAAGAGCCATCACAAATTTTGACAGAAGTTCGGTCTTCACCATTCACGGATTCTGTTCCAGGATAGTAAGGGAGAACGCCTTTGAATCAGGTGCGAGATTCAATCTTGAACTTTCAAAAGAGAATTCTGAACCGGTTGAGCAGGCAGTGATAGATTTCTGGAGAAAATACAGCGGATATATGGATGAAGAGTTCATAAACCGTGCATCAAAAGAAAAATGGTTCTCTGTCGATGAACTTATAAAACTGATCAAAGGCCGTACTCTTTGCGAAAAACCGCTGATAAAGCCGGCTGTTGAAAGAACGGAGCTGAGTTTTGAAAGGAATAGAGAGATCACAAGCGACCCTCATGCCCTTGAAAAAGAGTTCTGCACCGATGCACTGATACTTGTCGACCGCCTTTTTGATGAAGCTAAAAAAAATATAATCGACAGACGGGATAGAACCGGAAAAATGAGCTTTGACGATCTTCTTTCGATCCTTGAATCGGCTTTGAGCAGAAATGATGCGTTCTCAAAACAGCTTGTCGCGATAATGGAAAAAAAGTATCACGCCGTTCTGATAGATGAGTTTCAGGATACCGACCCGGTGCAATACAGTATTTTCACAAAACTTTTCGGCACTTCCGGCAACCCTGTCTTCTATATCGGTGATCCGAAGCAGTCTATTTACAGTTTCAGAAATGCCGATGTTTTCGCATATCTGAAAGTAAGTTCATCTCAGAAAAGCATCACAAAATATTCGATGGAGAAAAATTTCAGATCTTCCCCGATGATGACTGAAGCTGTCAATGCGCTGTTCTCATCAGGGAAAAACCCTTTCATCATCGATGAGAGCGAGATCGGATACAAACCCGTTAAACCCAAAGATGCTGACTGCCGGAACGATCTTAAAATAAATGACATTCCTCATCACGGTCTTGAGATAAGATACCTGAGCGCACTTGATCCGAAATATTCTGCATTCACGACAGGAAGCAGAAAATTCCCGGAAAAACAAAAAATAAAACTCGCTCCCGTTAAAGGTATTGTCTTTGATGATCTATGTTCCAAGATCCTTCAACTTGTTGATGAAAACAACGGTTACACAATCGAAGGAGTTCCTGTCAGACCGGGAGATATCACTATCCTTGTCATTAAGCACAGTGAAGCAACTGAAATCAAATCATATTTTGAAAGAAGCGGCATCCCCGCAGTTCTCACATCCGACCAGTCGGTGTTCATGTCAAAAGAGATGCAGGATCTTCTCATCATCATGGAAGCTGCGGCAAACCCTATCCCGTCAAGGATAAAAGCCGCTCTCCTTACAATGTTCTTCAACATGGGACCGTCTGAGATAATTGACATTGCTGATGATCCGCCTGTTTTCGAACATTACCTTGATCTTTTTTCCAATATTTACCGCAACTGGGAGGAAAAAGGGTTTCTGACCGCTTTTTCAGAATTCATGAACAGTGAGAACAGGTATTCGCTTCTTGCCGGATACGGCGAAAGGACTCTGACAAACATCAGACATCTTTTTGAACTTCTCCACAATAGAGAATCCGTCGCAGGAAGATCGGTTGAACCGCTTCTTTCATGGGTCAAGGAAAAAATGACCGGTGATGAGAAAAACGAAGATGAACAACTCCGGCTTGAAAGTGACGAGAACGCTGTTTCAATAATGACCGTACACAAAAGCAAGGGGCTTGATTTCAAGATCGTTTTCATCCCTTACTTCATTAAAAAACCTGGAACGAAAAAATCGTGGTACTTCCACTATCATGACAAAGCTGACAACTACAGGCCGGTACTGTCATTTGACATTAACGATAAAGCGGCGGCAGACCTGAGCAGGATCGAAACCATGTCGGAAAATCTGCGGCTTTTATATGTCGCGATGACAAGGGCGAAGTTTCTTACGGTCATATACTGGGGGAACATAAATTCTACAGGCAGCGCACCCCTTTCAAAGATCCTTTTCAATGTGTGTGATGACGATGTGTTTAAAAACATGACTGACAGCGAACTCATGAAAAAAGTTAATGATCTTGAAGAAAAAAGCGGCGGCGCCATAAAAGTTGACACCGATCTTTCAGGAAACGGGAAAGCTCTGAAAAAAGAGTATGGCAAAACCCCTCTTATCCCTGCAAGAAAAATGAAAAAAGGGATAAACATGGAGTGGGCTGTTACAAGTTTCAGTGCGATCAGCTCTTCAAAGCAGAGTGAACATATTTCCAATGTCATCAGCCACAGCGAAGAAGCGGTGAGAAGCGATATTTCACTTTTCCCGGCAGGAGCATCGGCAGGAACGGTTCTTCACTCCATATTTGAGAACATCGATTTCAGCGGCAGTGACAACAGCGATGTCATCTCTTCCATTCTTGACAGCAACTACATGAGATACCATTCTTCAGAAGCAGACATGCTTCCATGGGTTGAGAGATGTGTTGAAAATGTTCTTAATGCACCGGTTTTTGACGGATCTTCACTTAAAAATGTAAAAAAGAATTCGATGGTCAGCGAGCTTGAGTTCTTTCTCCCTTCAAAGAAATTCGCATACAGAGAGATCAGCGATATTTTAGGCGATGCTGTAAACATTGAGGGCGGCTCAATATCCGGTTTCATTCACGGGTTCATCGACCTTGTTTTCCGTCACAACGGTAAATATTACATTGTTGACTGGAAATCCAACAAGCTCGGGAATGACTATTCGTGCTATGATGATGATGAAATTAAAAAAGAGATGGTTCGACACAACTATGTTCTTCAGTACATGCTTTATCTTGCCGCTTTTGACACATATATGTCAAAAACTGATGAAAATTACAGCTATGAGTCTGATTTCGGCGGCATCCGGTATATATTTTTAAGAGGCGTAACTCCGGAAAACGGATATGTTACAGGAATTTATAAAGATCTGCCTCATATAGATACAGTGAGGAAACTCCAGTCACTTTTCAGATAAGAGATCGCTCTAATTCTCTGAAATAACAGAACAAAAAAATGAGGTATGACAATTGCAGTTAATATTACAGTAATGTTGTTTTTTTCAGGAGGAATTATGAAAAAGTTACTGCTTGCCGCGACAATTATTATTCTTTTTGCAAACCTTGTCAGTGCAAAAGAGATGAAGACTGAGTTTTTTAACATCAACAGAACCGTCAGAACATCTGCCGATCTCAAAAACTTTGTAAAACTTGAACTTCCCAGTGTGATCTCGCTCAAAAACAGCTCGATCAAAGGAGAGCTCCTTGGAACGAATGAAATATCTGGAATGAAAATTCACAAGATACAGTGGAGCTACAACGGAATACCGGTCGTTGGAAGATACACCGTCATCAACGAAAAGGGGGGGAAAGTATTAAATGTCATCAACGGATTAAAGGATTTTTCACTAAATACAGCGCCGGATCTCTCCTCTGTTGAAGCGGCTGAAAAAGTTTCATTTCAGAACAACGGCAATATTGTCGCAGATCATGATTTCATTTCAAATCTTGTCATCATTGAACGGTTCGGAAAATACCGTCTTGCTTACAGAATAAGGTTCAAGCCGTCATCGATCCTAGACGGAAGGTTCTATTATGTCGATGCACATGACGGGAAATATCTCGGCGGTGGAAATTTTGTTATGAAATCTTCTGAAAATACTGCAAAAGTTTTTAACACAAACCCTATCAGAGACAAAGAGGCGGTCGAGGTCGAACTCCCCTGGGTGGCTGATGATGCTGAAGGAAAGCTCACTGCTGAAATTGATGATGCAGGAATAAGAAAAGTTGTTGCGAGCAACTGTCTTGATCTTGGAGATACTATGGATTACTACGGTTCTAAATACCCGATCTGCACCCCTACTCAGAATGCCAGTAAGATCGACAACGGAAACTTCATTTACGAAGACTGGAACAAAGGTGTTGCGTACAGTTTTGATGTTGAAGATAACTACTCTGAGATCGCTGTGTACTGGCACATGACAAGAGTATACAAATATCTCATCGACCTGGGACTCAAAAATTTCACCCATCTTGCAACACATAACAAAGCGGGACAGCTCAATCCTATAATCGGTGTCGGGAACTTCCAGATGCCGGAAAGCACAACCCGTCTTGCTCCGATGGATAATGCGTTCTACAGTCCGCACGACCCTTATTTTAAAGATATGTTCTTCCAGAATTTCGTATATGAAGGTGATATCATCGTTCTCGGCCAGGGATCAAAAGCCGATTTTGCCTATGACGGAGATGTAATTTATCATGAATTCGGTCATGCAACGATCGAAGGAACAGCAAAGCTGAGCTATATGGCATTTCCTGACAAATACGGTTACAGCAACGAAACTCTCGGCATCAACGAAGGTATGGCAGACACTTTTTCTTTCATCATTTCAGGTGATCCCTGTCTTGGAGAATATGTTTCTGAAGCTTACGGTTCAAGGTACGGATATGAAAAAACAGGCGACTATTACTGCCTTAGACACGCTGAAAACGAAGAGATCGTAAATGAAAGTTTCACAGGTGAAAGCCATCACGACGGACTTCCTGCGGTATCAGCACACTGGCTTATGTATCAGCATGCACTCGAAAAGGGCTTCAACATGGATGATTTTGCAAAATATTTCATGACATCACTTCTTTCGATCGTATTTTCAGACCTTGATTACGAGGGCTGGGGAAACATTCTCCTCAAGACCGTAAAGAACACTGATCTTGCTCCGCTTGAAGAAACATTCAGGAAAATTCTTGAAGACAAAGGGTTCTTTTCTGAGATCAGAGCAAGAAATATCATGAGCAAGGTGGACTACCTCTTCAGTGGCGGTATTGCTGAGTATCAGGGAATGCCCTCAAGCACTCTTGCTGTTGAAATAGAAGGAAATCTGATCGAAGTCGCCCCGATGTATGTCCAGCTTTATTACGATGTTCCTGAATGTGTTGACACTCTTACAATAACAGGGATGGCGACCGACGGACAGTCAATGAGCACTTCTTCTGCTCCTAAATACAATCTGCTTGCAAGAAAAGATGAACCGGTAATCTGGACTGTGGATTCAGAACCTTTAAAAGTTGATTACGACACCTATATTAAAGGCGATGGAGAATGGGTTGCAAAAGGACTTGAAAGCGGAAAAAGATATTATTTCCAGTTCATAAACACAGGCCCCGAAGGACTTCTCTACAATCCGAAAGCTGTCGGTTCATGGAGTTCGGAAAATGAATGCAATGCCGAAGTCACAGATGAAGATGTGTCCGACAATGAAGTTAATGATGAGGAAATTGATGATACTGAACTTCCTGATGACCAGATAAATCCTGAAAAGAAAGATGATTCGGGATGCTCGCTCTCTGTAATTTAAAGATCTATCGGGCAGGCGGCACCTGACGGAGGACATTTCCCCGGCTCAACTCCCGCCTTCCTTGCCATATCGCCATACATCTTCACCCCTTTTGCATAGATCCTGTCAGGGTTGTATCGTTTGAATGAGTGTTCTCTCCCTTTTGAATGATAACCGTTCTCTTTAAGATAATTTGCAACAGAGGCAATGGCATCTTCCATTGTAAAAAGATCGATCTTCCCGTCGTTATTTCCGTCAGCGGCAAAACACATTGATGCCGGCATGAACTGTGGGTATCCAATCGCACCTGCCCATGAACCTTTTACAGTTGCCGGATCAAAATTCCTGAGTTTTGCCTGTGTAAGAAGAGCTGTGAGATTTCCCAACGCGTTCTTTTTAAGCCGCTCTATCCTTTTATCCGCCTGCTCACGGGTCATCGCCCCTTCCTTTTCGTATGCCCCTTCCTTTATCAGCATCGCATTATAATCCTCTGCAAAGAAATACTGTCCGATGAATATCTTTATTATCTGCTGGTCACCTGTCATCTCTCCAAGTTTGCTCTCCCAGTTGATTATTGCGATTATGTCGGCGGGATGGACTTTGGTCTTTTTATAGACTTCTTCTAAAACGGCATTGTATTTCCCGAAAAAATCAACTCCTTTCTTTACCGTTTCATCATTTACAAGTTTGGAAATATAGTCTTCATGCTTACTCGCCTGCTGTTTTACAGACCGCGGATTCAGTATGAATTTGAGATTCTTTTCTGTCGCAGGATCGATCTCTTTTACTTCGCTCTTTTCAAGAAGCTGTTTCAGTTCATCCTTTTTATAGTGTTTTGAAACTGTTTTATACAGCGCCTCAAATCTGTCTTCGCTGTATTTGAATGTCACGGTTTGAGAAAAAAGAAAAGTATTCACGAAAAAAAACAGAGAAAACATCAGAAGTTTTTTCATTTCAATCTCCCCGCAAGATAAAGAGTGTTATAACCGAAAACCTTCTTATATTCAGGGATTCGTTCAATGTTTACATTGGCTTTCCCTTCAAGGAGTGCATGGTTTTTTCCTTCGTCAAAGAATATTTTTATCACGAAAGCCATTTCCGTTCCGGGAACATTTCTGTTAAAAAGCATTGAACTTATCTCTTTTTTTCTGCTCAGAAACTCTTTTTCAGAGATCTCGGCAACCATTCTTATTCTGAACCCTTCGTTGTTCTTTCTCTGTTCAAACAGGAATTCATCTATAGTAAGCACATCGCGTCCGATATCTTCAATGTTGAGAACAACTTTTTCAAGCGTATTGTCATCGCGATTTCTCAAAGCCCTCACTTTAACTTTGAACATGAGGGGAACTTTTGAATCAAGTTTTGCCACTGCCGGATTTGCGAGCGGATTATCTATCCTGTTTATTGTAAATTCAGCCGCCGCATCAGAGCTTTCGATGACACCTTTGAGATAGTATTCCCCTTCTCTTCCCTTTGCCGGCTTTATGTCTGTTGTGATTATACCGGGAACCCAAACCGCTTCAGTTCTCTGTCCATAGAACCTTCTGCCCGATTCAACTTCGTCAACGATCTCTTTTATGCTTGCAATGCCGAGCCCCAGAAAATCCTTTACGAAAAGGTTTGCAGGATGATTTGAAAGATATATTCCGAGCACCTCCTTTTCAAGTGCAAGGGAATCAAAAATATCAAGTTCCTGTCTGTTTTCCACCATATTGAGAATTGTTTCGTCGTTGTCACACACTTTGCACCCTTCTCCGGCTAAACTGAAAGCATCAAAAAGACTCACCTGTCCTGATTCCCTGTCTGCGGCTGACTTTTCACCTTCCTTTATCGCATAGGGAAGCATCGAAAGAAGAAGTCCTCTGTTTATTCCGGTAAAATCGAACGCACCGGATTTGATCAGGAACTCTATCGTCCTTGAATTGACTTTTGACTGATTTATTCTTGCTGTGAAATCAATGAGCGATTTGAACGGGCCGTTCTTTTTACGCTCATCGATAATAACCTCAATGGCTCCTTCACCTACATTCTTTATCGCTCCAAGCCCGAACCTTATAGAATTTTCCTCAATGCTGAACGAAAAATCGCTTTTGTTTATATCCGGGGCATAGACGCTCACACCCATTGATCTTGCGTCGCTGATATAGCTGAAAACCTTGTCTGCACTGGCAGATTCAGATGAAATTAGTGCTGTGAAAAATTCCACTGGATAATGGGTTTTAAGATATGCGGTCTGATATGAGATATAACCGTAACAGGCGGCATGCGACTTGTTGAACCCGTAGCTTGCAAACTTTTCCATGTGATCAAAGACCTGTTCTGCCACATCCTTGTCAACGGAAAGTTTCTGCGCCCCTTCGATGAATTCGCTCTTCATCTTCTCCATTTCCTTTGCAAGCTTCTTTCCCATTGCCTTTCTGAGGGTATCTGCCTTGCCCATTGTGAATCCGGCCATTTTACGGGAGATCTGCATTACCTGTTCCTGATAGACAATGAGTCCGAAAGTTTCCTTCAGTATCTCTTCCAGCCATTCGTGTTCATATTCGATCGGCTCCCTGCCGTGCTTTCTTCTGATGTAGTTGGGAATTATATCCATCGGGCCCGGTCGATACAACGCAACACCGGCGATGAGATCTTCAATTCTATCCGGTTTCATCTGGTGGATCATTTTTTCAAAACCGGCACTTTCCATCTGGAATATCCCCTGAGTGCTTTTATCACAAAGGAACCGGTAAGTGGGGGCATCGTCAAACGGGATCTTGTTGATGTCAAAACCGGGAATCTTCCTTCTGACAAGGGTTACAGCGTGGTTTATCATCGTAAGAGTCTTCAGTCCGAGAAAGTCGAATTTCACAAGACCTACAAGTTCCACCATGTTCTTGTCATACTGTGTCACCCGGTAGTTGTCCTTGTCAACAAACAGCGGCGAATATTCAAATATCGGTTTCTGTCCTATGACCAGTCCGCAGGCATGTTTCCCCGGCTGTCTCAAAAGTCCTTCTATCTGCGTTGCGATATCGACTATCCTTTTATAATCCCTGTTGTTCTTTATAAGTATCCTTTCGTTCACATATGTGTCTATTTCGCTTATGAGAAGCTTAACTGCGGCGATATCATCCTGCCTGAGAGGAAGTTTCTCAAGTGTGGTTCTCAACAGATCAGGGTCGTTTGCCGTTTCAGAAGAGACGCCGTATTCATCGATCAGTTTTCTTGTAATGTCCTTTGTCTTTTTTGAGAACTGGGGAGTTACCAGTTCTGAAAAGGAATCGGGAACAAGCTTGGCAAGATCGTTTGCAGTTGAAAGTGATATATTGAGTGCTCTTGCAACATCCCTGACTGCTGACTTTGCCTTTAACTGACCGAATGTTGCGATCTGGGCGACATTCTTTTCACCATATTTTTTTGAAACATAATCAATGACCTGATCTCTTTTATCCTGACAGAAATCGACATCAAAATCAGGCATTGAAATTCTTTCGGGATTTAAAAACCTTTCAAAAACCAGCCCGAACCGGAGAGGATCAAGATCGGTTATCCTTGTCGAATATGCAACAAGCGAACCTGCGCCGCTGCCTCTTCCCGGGCCGACAGGAATATCATTATCCTTAGCCCAGCCGATGAAGTCTGAAACTATGAGGAAATATCCGGCGAATCCTGTCTTTTCTATCATTTTCAGCTCATATTCAAGCCGGTCATAATACTCTTTCTTTTTTTCTTCAGGTGTCCCAAGTTCGGTAAATCTCTGCTCAAGTCCCTTTCCGGCAAGGTTTGAAAGATATTCCGGCTCGGTCATACCATGGGTCTCAAAATCGGGAAGATACGGAACTCTGAGCTTCAGCTCCACATTACATTTTTCAGCTATTTTCCATGTGTTCTCTATCGCTTCAGCTCCTGCTTCACCGTAAACACTGAAAAGATGACGCATCTCATCTTCACTTTTAAGATAAAAAGCGTTGCTTTCGTGGTGCATTCTGTCTTCGTCCTCAACTTTCTTCTTTTCATTGATGCAGAAAAGAATGTCCTGAGCGACAGCGTTTTCCGGCTTAAGATAATGGACATCGTTGGTTGCCACAAGTCCTGCACCGATCTCTCTGGCAAGCTTTATCAGAAGGGGGTTTACCTCTTCCTGTTCCTTCAGTCCGTTCACCTGTATTTCAATATAGAAATCATCTTTTCCAAAAAGTTCCTGATATTCAAGCGCTATCTTTTTTGCATCACTGTATCTTCCCGATAAAAGTGCTTTGGGGATCTCACCTCCGAGGCAGGCGCTGAACGCAATGAGCCCTTTTGCGTGATCTTTAAGAAGTGCGCGGTCGATACGGGGCTTGTAATAGAATCCGTCAATGAAAGCCGTTGATCCGATATAGCAGAGATTCCTGTAACCTTCGTTGTCCTTAGCAAGAAGTATTATGTGGTATGCGTCCTGCTTGGTCTTTTCGGTCCTGTCACCGGAAGAGATGTATGCCTCCATTCCGATTATCGGTTTAATGTCGGCCTCTTTCAACGATGTCGCTTTACCGATCATTGTTGTATAAAAATCTATCGCTCCGTGCATGTTGCCGTGATCTGTGATGGCAGCCGCTTTCATGCCGAGCTTTTTAAGGTTGTCAAGAAGTTCCGACGGCTTGACAAGCCCGTCCAGAAACGAATAAATTGTATGCAGATGAAGGTGAACAAAAGCCATGGATTCCCCCGGGAAAAGTTTTTTTCTTAAGCTATTCTATAAATAAAAAAGTTATAGTAAAGAGGCAAAAAAGGGCTTACTTAAAATCATTGAGAAATAACTTTGCCCATTGGGAAAATTGTTCTTGTGCTTGACAAACAGTTCTGCCGTTTTATTATGAACCGGTTTGTTTTTTTGAGGTTGCATGTTCAGACCCGATGATAAAGAAATATCTGAAATCCTTAAAAGTTCCAAAAAGGTTACAAAATCTGACATCTTGAAGGCAATATATTCTGAAACCCTTTCCTTAAATGATCTTGCGGCACTTCTTTCTCCTGAAATTGACAATGAACTTTTAAAAAAACTTGCGGCCAGAGCAATGGAACTCTCAAGAAAAAGATTCGGTCGTGCAATTTCGCTATACATTCCGCTATACTATGACAACAGGTGTACAAACAGCTGTATTTACTGCGGTTTCAACGCTAAAAACCAGATTGAACGGAAAAAGCTTTCGTTTGATGAAATAATGAAGGAAGCGGAGTTTATCAGAAGCAGAAACTTTAAGAACATCCTTCTTGTGGCAGGAGAACATCCCGAAAGTGCCGATGTTGAAACGCTTGTTCCTGTCATAAAAAAGCTTCACGAAATCGGATTCACCTGTGTGAGCATTGAGATAGCACCGCTTGAAGAAGATGCATACAGAACTCTGGTGACTGATGCCCATCTTGACGGACTTTATGTCTATCAGGAGACATACAATAAAGATATTTATTCAACTGTTCATCCGGCAGGCAGAAAACGGGATTATGACTGGCGGCTTGAAACTCCTGAGCGTGGTGCAAATGCAGGAATTTCAAAGATCGGGATCGGTTTTCTGACAGGGCTCAATGATCTATCTGAAGATGCGATGATGCTTGCAAGTCATTTAATTTATTTACAGAAATACCATTGGCAGAGTGAATACTCCATTTCATTTCCGCGTATAAGGAACGCTCAGGGTGTAAACAGTGAATTTAAAAATATCTCCGACCGGCAGTTCATTCAGCTTGTCTGCGCTCTGCGGCTTATGTTCCCCGAAACCGGCATGTCGCTTTCAACAAGGGAATATCCCGGTTTCAGAGATCAGATCATTCCGCTCGGTTTCACAAATCTGAGTGCCGGCTCTTCAACAGCTCCGGGTGGATACTGCTCAGAATCAAAGGACCTTGAACAGTTTGAAGTTGAAGATTCAAGAACTCCTGAAGAGATCGCAGAAATTCTAAAACAGCGCGGTTTTGAGCCGGTTTGGAAAGACTGGCAGTAAATTAAGGACTTAGCATGGAAAAGAAACCAATAATAAGCGAATACACGCTCGGTGAAGAAATATCCCACTCGATAACCCACGGAATCGGGGCGGCTCTTTCGATCGCAGGACTTGTTATCTCAGTTGTTATGGCTGCCCGAACAGGGGAAGCCATTAAAGTTGTAAGTTTTGCAATATTCGGGACTTCGATGACAATTCTATACACCGCTTCAACACTTTATCACGCATTCACTCACGAAAAAGTTAAGAACCTGTTCAGATATCTTGACCACACATCAATATTCTTATTAATTGCAGGAACTTATACTCCTATTGCACTTATTCTTTTAAAAGGGGCATGGGGGTGGACACTTTTTGGACTTGCATGGGGACTTGCAATTTTAGGAATTCTTTACCAAATGCTTTTCCTCAATAAATATAAATGGATATCAATCTCAATCTATCTTGGAATGGGATGGATTGCGATATTTGCCATAAAACCGCTCATTGAACTGATGCCGTTTGGACTCTTCGCGTGGATCCTTGGCGGCGGACTTTTCTACACACTCGGGACAATATTTTATCTTAAAGAAATCAAATACTTTCACTTCATCTGGCACCTTTTTGTAATCGCAGGAACAGTGTGCCACTTTTTCGGATTGATCTTTTATCTGGTATGAGCACAGTGAGTTAATTTATTTGTTTTCCAACTTTTTTATAAGTTTATCAAAATCAGACTCAAAAAGACGGTCTTGTACGAGGCGGTACTTCTCGAACTCACTTTCAGCGAATGCTTTTGCAATTTCAGAGGTAACTTTGCCGGGATTGTCAAGCACTTCCCTTCTGTTGAATTTTAAAAAGGCATTGAGTTTTTCAGCCCAGTCTTTCATGGTCATTGGAATTCCCATTTCCGCCTGATCTTCTGCATAATCAAGATACATGGTTACAAATCTGTCGAGCGATCTGAGCTCTTTTTCCTTCAAATAATTCTTAGCAACAACAACATCCGTTTTTATGATTTTTCCTTCCGGAGCGTTTTTCCAAGTGTTTAACCCCATATGCTCTTTTTCGGCATTGGCACGACTGACTATTAATTCAGCAGCAGTTTGTCCGTGTATTGCATAATGGAGTTTGTTCTGCACTGTCGCAAAAAATGTTCTGGTAGTTTCGCTTTCAACATCATAATCAAGAGCTGTGGCATAAATATCAGTTATTTTCTGATAAAACTGCCGTTCACTTGCTCTGATCTCGCGAATTTCGGCAAGAAGTTCATCAAAATATTCTTTGTTCAGGAATGCACCGTTTTTCAATCTTTCCT
This sequence comes from bacterium, assembly GCA_017997475.1. Lineage (GTDB taxonomy): Bacteria > UBP6 > UBA1177 > UBA1177 > UBA1177 > JAGOEX01. The sequence goes on along the minus strand of JAGOEX010000021.1, from coordinate 6,137 downwards.
TATCAAGCACATAACCTCTGATCGCAAAATCCCGCAAAATGTTTATCGCCCATTGCCGGAATTGCGTTGCTCTTTCGGAATTTACTCTGAAACCGACAGCTATAATAGCATCAAGATTATAAAATTTTGTCACATATTCTTTCCCATCTTCGGCAGTGTGTCGGAAATTCCGACATACTGATTCCTCAATTAATTCACCTGTTTCAAATATTTTTTGAAGATGTTCTGTAACAGTGCTCCGGCCTTTTTCAAACAGAACACTCATTAATTTCTGTGTCAGCCATACAGTTTCATCTTCAACACGAACCTCAATTGTGTTTTCGCCTGACTGTTTGGTGAAAACGAGAAATTCAGCAGTACTGTTCCGTATTTGCACCCTGCCTGGATTGTTCTCTGCTTTTTTCATCATGCTAATCCTCTAATCCTAATAATCGTGAGTTTTCACCACACTTCTATATATCTTGAATTTCCGTCAAAGGTTTTTTCAAAACAGACGGGGGTCATCCATGTGTCGTCTTTGTCGGAGCATACTCTGACTGATTCGATGTTTTCTATCGGGACAACAGTGCCGTTATTGGGATCTGCAAGACATGTGCCGTTAAATGTATATGCAAAATCTCCGCTCAAGCTCAGCGGTTTTGAGAGTGTCAGCGATCCGATGCATGGTGCAAGCCACGCTCCGTCCTTGACTTTGATATCTATGCTGTAAATATCCCCTGTGTTCTGCTGGGCAAAACGGATCTTGAGATGATCAAATTTTTTATCAGGGATATTGATCGAAATATCACTTGAAAAGCCGTCGTAATCGACTTCGACCATGTTCGGTTCACCCCAGACACCGTTATCAGAATAAAAAAGTCGTATTTTTTCTATCGACCCTTTGGGAACGATCGTATTTGAATTTGTACTGCAGATCCCTGTGAATGTGTGCTTTTTGTTGATGGAAAGGATCGCATTGCCTAAACACGGTGAAACCCAGTCGCCGTCTCTCGGTTTTACATCAAGCATGTACTGAAAATTCTCACCGGCATCACTCCAGCCGATATCAATTGTATTCAGCATCTGAAGCGATCCGTCACCTCTGAAAATAAGCCGGCTTTTGTATGTGTCACGACCTGTCAGAATTCCCTGTGTGTCAAACCTGCCCTGATGATAAAAAATGTAATGATCTCCGTATCTTTCAACAACAGAAGAGTGACCGTGGGTCTGGATTCTGATTCCTCCGTTATCTTTCACCGGAGTTGAAAACCATCTCGGAATCCTTGCTCTTACAAGTTCATCCATTGTTTCAGCGACAACATATTTCATTGCATAATCGCCATCAAAAGGGTTGACACTGAAAAAGAGATAGTACTTGCCATCCCTCTTGAAAACATCAACACCCTCGTTTATGTTCCCTTCCATCAGTGTCGGCTGGAAGTTATTGATAACATTGGCCGGCTCGTTCATTTTTATTGATGAGATATAGTTCCCTTCCTGAAACCATGTCCAGAAAAACCATTCAGTCCCTGAATCATTGAAAAGGGCAGAGTCGATCCTTATTGTTTTTTCGCAACCGTCCACAACACATTCCGGACTTACACTTGACTGAGGGTTGCCTGCACCAAAATCAACAAGGGCCGGAGTTTTGAAATTTACTGCCGTTTCATCATACTGAGCATAAAAAGTTGTCACATTTGAAACATCGGCACAATCACAAACCTCACCCTGAGCAACCCTTTTTGCAGAAAAATAAATGGTGTAAAAACCTTCCGGATTTTTATAAATTTCAGGAGCCCAGATACAGCAGTAATCAAAATTTTCGTCTGCATCACTGGGAATGTATGTGAACGCTTCCTCAAACACCACAAGGTCAGAACTCATTGAAACTACAAGTGAATTTGTATCAACGCCCGTTCCTGAAATGAAATAAAGCTCGTCAGAATCCCTGTAGATATCAGGATCTGCGAGGTTGTCAAAATGTTTCACCGGCTCGCACCGGCAGTCCGAATTGGTGTTGCATTCATTTGTTACAACTTTACTGCAGAAAAGACCGCAACTGTGAGGAGAACAATCCTCGTCACCTGTCTCATTATCAATTTCGCTCTCTTCATCTGTGATCACATCTTCGTCTTCATTGACATCGTCATTTACACTTTCATCAGGAACGATGCTGTTGTCAGGAATGACCGCGTTGTCATGTTGTTCATTATCGTTATTTGCAATATTGTCATTTGTTCCGGTCGGCTCAACACACAGGCCCTGTATGCATTCGTAACCTTCAGGACAGTCAAAAGCGTTTATGCAGTAATCGGGACCGCTTTTTGAACAACTCAAAAATATCAATGCCGCAATAATAAAAAAAACATTCCATAGTTTCATTTTTTTCTCTCCTTCACACATTCACACTTTTTGATTTAACCCTTTTTGTAATTGATTTGCAATAATATTTAAGAAGAATATAATTTCAGGTGTTAAAACTTTTTGAAGGAGATTTAATATGAACTCACTCCGTTTTTTTTCAGTTGCAGTATTTATGATGTTTTCGTTCTCCATTTCGGCAGGAACGGTTTCAAAAACCGCACAATTACCTTTTGTCAAAAACAGCGGCAGCACCCGTATGATGTCCTGTTCTCTGTCGCAGTGCCCGGCGGAACAGCTTTTGTTACTACCGATTCTTCAGTCATATACGATGTGAAAGGGGCTGTTTTTGCCGAAAAATTAAGTTCAAACAGCTTCATTCCGCAAGGTCTGGATGAGTCAACTGCCAAAGTGAACATTTACAAAGAAACCGGAACTTTCACCGGAAATGTTACTTTTTCTTCGATCGGGATCGAACGGATCGCTGAAAATGTAACTGTTTCAATGAAAGCGACCGCATCAAGTTTTGAAAAGATATTCACCGTTTATCCGGGCGGAAATGTTTCTGACATTGAAATACAGTTAAGCGGAGTTGACGGGCTTGCAATTCATGAAAGATCTCTTCTTGTCTACACAAATTCAGGTGTTGCAAACTTCACAGCACCTGTTGCCTGGCAGGAGATAGGCGGAGTAAGAAAAGATGTCGCCGTGGAATATAAAACAAGTGGAAAAAGCTATGGTTTTGTTACCGGAGAATACGACAGATCACTTCCCCTTTTCATCGATCCTCTTTTAAGCGGAGTCATGATCGGCGGCAACAACTATGATGAAACCACTGCAATGACAGTGGCAGACAATGGAGATATAATTATTGCAGGAACAACCCGCTCAGGCAATTTTCCTGTAACAAATTCAAGCATATATAATGCAGCCAACAACCTTCCCGACTGTGTCATCCTGCGCTACGACCCGTCAGGAACAGTTCTCAAGGCGGCAACATATTACGGCGGTTCAAGATCAGAATGCTCTTCAACCGGAACAGATGATTCATGGACAAATATGGAAAAAACTTATTTTGCAGGCGTTGCCGCTCACGGAAATTCGGTGTTTCTTACAAGCTTGACATATTCAACCGACCTTCCGATGGCGGGAGAAACATATGACAAAACATGTGCCGCCTGTTTCGGAAGCAACATCTCTGCAGTTTTTGTTGCAAAATTTGATGAATCGCTCACTCTCACGGCATCAACTTTCTACGGCGGATCTGCAACCGACAGAGCAAGGGCTATTACCGTTGATTCTTCTGGAAACATCTACATTGCAGGAGACAGTGCGAGCACGAACCTTCCATCTGCAGGAACTCTTTCAGGAGGAACGAATGACGCATTCGTAGCTTCATTTCCAAACAGTCTTGCAACACTCAGAGCGGCAAAGATGTTCGGAGGAAACGGCGTTGACAGAGTAATGGCGCTTACTGCAAATTCAAACGGAATATATCTTACCGGACTCACCTCTTCTACAAATTTTCCTGTCACAGAAGGGGCGCACAGCATTGATTACGGCGGATCAGGCGGAGTGGGAGATGCTTTCGTCGCAAAACTGAACTCTTCAGACCTTTCAATTGATAAAGCCACATACCTTGGCAAAAAGGATGGACAGTACACAAGTTACGGATATGCAGTGACCACTAATTCTGACGGCAAAGTTTTTGTCGGCGGATCGACATACAGCGAGCCGGGACACCAGTTCCCGGTAACTGCCGGAGTTTATAAGACAACTGCCGACACAAATCCCGGCGGACAGTGGAGAACGGAAGGATACATCGCAAAATTTCCTGCTGACCTTGGACCTGTTGAAGCATGTACCTATCTTGGAAGCGACAGCAATCACGACGATGTGAAAGGACTTGCAATGACTTCTGACGGCAACATTCTTGCTGTCGGATTTACTTCTTCAAATAATTTTCCTGTTACTGCCGATGTCTATGATTCAACTCATGGCGGCGGCTGGGACGGATTCATTTCAATTCTTACTCCAGACCTTACAACCCTTGTCGCTTCGACATATCTCGGTGCGGCAGGTGAAGACCGGCTTTTTGCTACAGCCATTGACGCTTTCGGCAATATTACAGCGGCAGGTTTCACAAAATCGACTGCAATAGCGGGCGTAACAGGAACTGACGATACCGATTCAGAGGCACTTCTGATAAGGATAAGACCGGACCTTAAAGCTGCTGATGCCGGAGTTGTGCTTGAAATAGTTCCGACTGAGATCGATTTCGGTTCAAAAGATATTAACACCCAGACCTCTTACAGCTATATTAAGGTCTGGAACAAAGGTCTGACCGAGCTTAAACTTAGCTCCGTAGATGTTGCCGACACTACAAACTTTTTCGGGGACATGACAGGTGACACTTTCGCATGTTCAGATAACAATGTAATAAAAGCAGGCACATACTGTTCTGTCAGAGCCCGTTTCCGTCCTAAAGCTGAAGGAGAGCTTTCAACGACCATGACATTTAATTTTGATCCTGTTCATGCTGGAAATGTAGTCAATCTAAGTGGCATCGGCGTAGATGATTCAGGTGACACCGGCGACAGCGGTGACTCGGGAAATTCAGGCGACACAGGCAATACCGGCAACACCGGCGACACCGGTAACTCAGGTAACACTGGTAACACAGGCAACACCGGCAACACCGGAAATTCAGGAGATACTGGAAATACAGGGAACTCTGGTGACTCTGGCAACAGTGGTAATTCGGGTGATTCTGGAAACTCAGGGAACACAGGAAATACCGGAGATTCCGGCAACTCAGGCGATTCAGGTGATGACACCGAAGTTACAGATGATGAAACATCAGATTCAGAAGAAACTGACGACAATGAAAACACTAAAGGTCCTTCAATTAAAGGAAAAGGCTGTACAATATCAATACTTTAAAAAATCTTAACAGGGAGAAAAAATGCCTTCTAAAACAAATCATTTAAACAAAAAGCTTGCCCTTTTGATAGATGGTGACAACGCTCAGCCGTCACTTATATCTAAAATTCTGGCTGAAGCGGCTAAATTCGGCAACATAACCATCAGAAGGGTTTACGGTGACTGGACGACTCCTCAGATGAAAGGGTGGAAAGAGGCTCTCAACAATCATGCGGTTCAACCGATACAACAGTTCAGATACACAGTCGGGAAAAATGCGACAGACAGCGCAATGATCATTGATGCGATGGACATAATCCATTCCGGCGTTGTAGACACATTCTGCCTTGTGAGTTCTGACAGCGACTACACCCGCCTTGCAACAAGGATCCGCGAAGAAGGTCTTTTTGTAATGGGAATAGGAAAAACAACAACTCCTAAACCATTTGTAAACGCCTGCAACATTTTCACATACACAGAAAATCTCGAACTTGAAGATGAAGATCTGCAGGGAACTGAGATAACTGTAGAAAATGCGCAGAACAAAGAAGAGACCGCTAAAAATACCGATCAGAAACAGCCGTCCGGCACAAAAAAAGGGACTAAACCCAACCCTGTTCCCCTGCTTAAAGAAGCGTTTTCGATGGCAGGCGATTCAGACTGGGTGCATCTTGGTCTTTTCGGCAACTACTTAAGTCAGCTTGACCCAGGATTTGACCCGAGAACCTATGGATTTAAACAGCTTTCACAACTTCTGAAGGCATACAGGAACTTCTTTGAGCTCCGTTTCAGCGAAAGCGAAGGACCGAGCGATGTCTATGTACGGCTCAAAACAAAATCAAAATAAAATTTTCTGATTGACAAAACACAATACG
>JAGOEX010000207.1 GCA_017997475.1 bacterium | reverse complement strand
TCGCATTCTTTCTTCTTCTGCTTTTGCCTGATCATCAAGAGATTTTTTAAGTTTCTGGAGGTCGCGGATATCAACTTTTTCGTTTTCGATCACCACTTCCCTTGATTCCTTGATGTCTTTATCAATGTTAGGGCCAGACTGGATCGAAACAAGATAATAAATTATCGCCATTGCTCCAAGCAGTGTAAGAATCAGACCGATGCTTTTCATTTTATCCTCCCGGAAAATCATTTTTTACCTTTAAATTATACTGTTTAAAACTTGTAAGTAAACAAAGCATCCGTAATATAATTAAATGTGAAAAGTGCTTATTCCAAAAGGAGGAACTCAATGAGGTATCTTATTCTGGCAGTGATCTTCGGAACAATAATTTTCAGTTGTTCAAATGAAAAAAAAGGTTTTTACAGTGAAGAAGGGATGAATTTTCACTTTGATCTTAACGAGTCGGGAGCTAAATTGAAAAAAGACCTTTTTCTTGTAACTAACGGACAGAAACATCTGCTGGTAAAGCACGATGACGATTCGTACGAACTTCTGATCAATGAATATGATGCTCTTGATTATGTGCAAAAAGATGAACTCACCCATTATGCATCAGGGGTAAAAATAAAAGAAAATTCGGTTAATCACATATTTTTAACGGAAGGGGATCCTCATTTTGATCCTGATCACAGACTGATACTTTCAACTTATTACATCGCCCGTGAACCTGTTCTGAGGGCTTCAAGCGGATTGAAGGATAATAATGTCAAAGTTTGTGCCGTGTCAAAAGCTGTCAGCATGGTGTTCAACCATCCGGAACTGCTTACCAGCGATCCGGAAAAAGCTGAAATAATAATGAAGCACATAAATCCTGTCGATCAGAACATGCTTTGTGATAAAAATGCTCACCACAGACCTGAGATAATCGACCTTGCCATAGCTATTAACACGGCTGAAAAGAACGGTGGAAGCGTCGTAAATGAACCCATAACGGTTTACAGCGAAACAGAGCCAGATGATGAATCAGAAAAAAATGTTTACTGGGTGAAAGAACCCGACGATACAGAAAGTCTCATCTTTTTTAAGGACGGAAATCCTTTTTATGTATACAAATTGACCGATGATGAGGAACCGGCTCCGATACCTTTCACGGGAGATATTTCAACAAAAAGTCCGGCAGTTCAGTATCGTCCTGTCGATGATGTATTGAATGCCGTAACTCCGGCACTGCTTGTGGCAATGAATGAAGTTAAGAATAATCCGCTCCTTGAAGATGTGAAATACAGCATAATTAAAGGAGACGGCCCTTCTGAAACAGATTCTGTCATAGAAATTCCTGATGAAGAAATAAATGATGATGAAGAGATGCCTGATGACGATACAGTCGTTTTAAAAACCGTTTTAAACAGTTCGGGTGAAAAAATAACTCTTTCTAAAACAGGCGGAATTGATGGAATGTCAATATATCTTAATTCTGATGAGATAGAGACTGATGAAAAAGGATTCAGATATATGACAGTTAAAGTGAAGAACTATTATCTGCGGCATGTTACGCTGTGGACAAAATGGAAAAAAATCGACGGAACAGCGGATTTCTGGTGGAAAAAATATTTAAACGATCCGAATAAAGATGATTCCGGCTTGTCTCCCGATTTTTTTTCAGTTGTCGGTCTTCCATCATGGTATGCTTTTTTTAACGACATGGCTTCAGTAAAAGATTCAGTCTTCTGGGGATTTGTTTCAAACCGTGCCGTTATGATGGGCATACCTCTAAGTCCGGACTGGTCATATTTCAAAATTCCGATTCCTCCGACAAGTAGCAAAGCGGAGCTGATCTTTGCTTCTATGGGAACTGGAAAATGGCAGAATGAAAACATTCCAGGAGCAATACTTACCTCTGTAATGGACCTCGGAATCCCTGCATATTTCCTTGTTTCAGGAGCAGTTGACGGTGTCGGAGGAAAGCCGATCCTGAAAGATGCACTGACAAATCCGAAAGTTATTACCACAATCATAGCCCTCGGTATTTCAATGGGCATATATGGTGAAGCACATAAAAAAGGCGCCAACAATTATGCCCCTTATGCAAAAGCACTCGGCTCGATCCTTGTAAATACCGGTTGTGACAGACTGAGATACGCAATTGTCAAGATAGTCGCAAAGAATCAGGCGGAACACGCCATTCCTTTTGTGGGCTGGGGTCTTTATATAGCCGGACTTGCCGCAAATGTCAGCCAGCTTGCTCAAACTGTCGCAGAAGTTTCATCAACTCGTGCGATTCACAATAACAGTCTTGTCGCAACATGGTCTCCGAAAGTGAGGATAACACCCGATCCTTTAAATATCAGGGGAGGTTTTCCTGAATCGGCTGTAAAATATGAAGCATATGTTCATTTCAGTGATCATGATACAAAACATCTTACCGGGAAAACAGGAAATACCGCAGTTCCTTACCTCGATTTCACTTTCCCTGACATTCCTGAAGGTGGAAGCGCAACAATAAAAATTAATCTGCTTAGCGAAAGCGGTTTTGTTGCCGGATATGTTGATCATGAAATTACAAATACTCTGAAAAGTGCTCCGGCAGATAAAAACGGTGTCAACTATACCGTTCAAATCACAGAAAACATGGTCAATATTACTGATAAAACCGAATATTTTCATAAAGACAGGATAGGACTTGACAAAAACGGTCATCATGTGTGGCTCGGATATGCTGATACAAACAATGATTATGTCGCACCTTCCGCACCTGAAAAGACTGTTTCATCATTAAACTGTTCAAGTACAGAGAGTGGACTCTGTTCGATAAATGATATAACCCTCAGCATCAAAGGGCATTCGGCGGCCTATACATGGCAGTCATTTTCAGATAACACTGCTTCCTGTTCAGATTCAAAAGAATCTTCAGGACAGCGTTATTTTACTGAAAACATTTCACTTCTAAACAATAAAGCAGGAGGACCTCAGTCCCTTTTAATCGAGAGCGGTTGCAGTTATATTGAATATAGACCCGCCGTTGCGTATTCTCTCACCGGTGAAATAGACGGGTATAATGTTTTTGTATATCCTGAGCAGATGGAGGGAACTACTGTTTACCCCGTGAAAAAGGTTAAGATCGATAAAACAATGCTGTTTGATAAAGAGGGGCCGGTTTCAGGGTATCTTAATCTTCCGCCCACAGATACCGCAATTCATCCCTCAGGTTATCTTGTATCAATAAACCGTGATATGGGCAAAATGGAAGTTCTCGATCTTAAGAATGACCCCGGGATTCTTGCTGACAGTGAGGGTGCAAATTTTGTGTCCGGCAAAGGGGATCGCGAAGGACTTCTTGAAAATCCTGTTTCTGTGGCCATTTCTCAAAGTGGTGACATTTATGTTCTCGAGCAGGGTAATTTCAGGGTTTCAGCTTTTGATATTAACGGATCTGTCAGACAGATATTCGGAGATGAAGAGGAACTTAAAAACTATTTTGACATTTCAGGTCTTGACACTTCCGCCGTTCTCCTTGATATTGATGTTGAAAGCACCGGGCTTATATATGTTCTACACTATGTTAACGGTGGAAAAACGAAGGATGATTACTTTGTTCAGATCTATTCTAAAGACGGAAAACTTATAAACACTAACAATGGAATTGCCGCGGCAAAAATGGCAGTTGATCATTTTAGAAATATTTTCACCCTGAACTACGAAACAATTGTGACTGATATAACGGAAAAGCCCTCAGTCAGCATGTGGATACCATTACCTTAATACGGAGAATAGATATGCGTAACATATTGATTTTAATGGTTGTTTTTGCTTTGTCAGGTTGTCTTGAAAAAAGATCTCAGGAACTTATCATTTCCGGAAGCAGTGCAAAAAAACACAAAGAGGCGGATCTTGTGCCGGAATCAAAGGCAGTCAGTCATAATGATACAGTTATTCTTAAACTTGAGAGTACGGACTCTCATGAAGGGGATACCGGCACAACAGGTGTGGATATAGTCACTTATGAATTTACCCATTCAGTAAATCAGGAAGTGTGTCTTGAAAAACATGACGACATAAATTATCATCTCGTAATAAAGGATTCTGATGATAAAGAGATCACTAAAATAAATGATGGCGAATGCGAAACTGTCAACATTTCTGAGGGCTTATATCATTTCCACATTGCACACACTTCGTTGTCAAGATCGCCTGGAGAAACTTCAGCGGTATTTATAAGACCTTTAGCTGAAACTACGCACTGCGAAGACTACAAATCTTTCGCCACTCAAAGCATGCCGGAAGAAACAGTTGAAATGAAAACGGTAAGTCACTGTACTGAAGACCCGAATCTTATATGCACAATACCTGAAACATATAAAGATCTTCCTTTTGATTGTCCTCTTAAAGGTCCATGGTTTTACAGCGATCAGCGTGAATGCGTCACAATGACTCGTGACAGAGTTTCTGAATGTTACGACTATCTGCATAAAAACTGTAGTTCCATAAAGTCATTATGCATAAATTTCTGGCAGGAGTTCAGTACTGATAATGTTCCATATGATGATTTGGGAGATTCCGGTATAAATGTATGGACAAAATGTTTCGGTGGAAACGCAAATCAATATATCAATTCCAAGTACAGCAATATGGCCGATCCTGTTATAAAAACAGCTTTTCAGAAACTTACGGAAAATTTTTGTGAAGAGGTTGAAGCCGACTGTATAAACGGCTGGAGGATTGGAATCGGATCACTGGTTCCCTCT
>JAGOEX010000206.1 GCA_017997475.1 bacterium | reverse complement strand
AGATGTATATAAGAGACATGTTTTTTCCCGTGCTGTTCATCCTCAAGGATCATGCGACCTATTTCAAAATATGTATAGACCATTGTCTGATTAACTGTTTTTACAACATTTTGTCTGGCAGCATTAATAAGGTCTGCTATTTTTGTGTAAAGTCCCGAAGTTTGTATTTCTTTGCTCATTTCGCACCTAAGTATATAATATCAGTGAAAAAATCGCATCAATTGCAACAACAAGGAATATTGAGACAACAACCGATTCCGTTGTCGCTCTCCCAACCGCATCTGCTCCGCCGCGGACATTAAGCCCTTTGAAACTGCCGACTGCAAGAATAACCCATGCAAAAGAGATACTTTTGATAGTTCCCCAGAAAATATCAGCAAATTCAAGTGATTCTATCATCTGATTTACAAAAGCTCCGGCAGGAATACTGTAAACCGAAGCAACAAGAAATCCGCCGAAAATTCCTGCAATATCTGCAATTAGAGTAAGAATCGGCATCACAAGCGTGAACGCCCAGAATTTTGGAACGAGGAGAAATTTAAGCGGCTTGATACCCATTGTTTTAAGAGCATCGACCTCTTCCATTACAACCATTGTGCCAATTTCAGCCGCGATTGAACTTCCCGTTCTGCCTGCAATAATTATCGCCGTGATCAAAGGGCCGAGTTCTTTTGTCATCACCATCGTACTCATCATCGCAATGTAGCCCTGACCACCCATCTTGGCAAGCTGTATCGCCGCCTGAAGCGCAATGGTAAGACCGATCAGAAAAGCAAGCAGTGAAACGATCGGGATAGCTTTATATCCGATATAATAGGCGTTCTTTGTCGCATCATCCTTTAAAACGAACTTTCTGTTATAAAGCGATTCAAACGAATAAAATAACATGTCAACCATAATAACACAGAAGTAATATATTATCTCCCATGTTTTAATGAGAGTTTCACCAAATCTTTCAAGAAACGGCTCTTTTTTACGGGGATTTTTTTCTTCCTCGGACTCTTCCTTCTGATAAAAGATCTCTTTTCTGACATCTTCATCAATTACCAGTTTTTCACCAAACTCTTCAGAAAGCTTTCTTATCAGTGCTTTTGTCATCGAGTTGAGTGTAATGTCTGCTACATCTATTGTGACAGAATCAAGTTTTGAGATTGATGCAGAGATTTCCAGATATGCTTTTTCGCTGTTTTCAATTGTGAGGTCGCCCGGGATCTTAATCTTTTCCATCTTTTATTTCCGGAACTGTCAATATATTTAGTTCCTTAAGCTGAATGTCTGTAACTGGTGCCGGAGCTCCGGTCATCAGGCATGATGCACTTGTCGTTTTAGGGAAAGCAATGACATCACGGATCCCTTCCTGATTTGTCAGAAGCATGATAAGCCGGTCAAACCCGAGAGCAATACCACCGTGAGGCGGGGCACCGAATTCAAGAGCTTCAACAAGAAAACCGAAATTTTCCTTCTGCTCCTCGTCACTGATGTTCAGGAATTTGAAAACCTCTTTCTGTTTATCAGTATTATGAATCCTTATTGAACCTCCGCCAACTTCGTAACCGTTTATCACGACATCATAAGCCCTTGATCTTATTGTTGAAAGATCATCGCCCCTTTTTGCCGCCTCAAAATCAAAATCGGTAAAAGCATGGTGTTTTGCAACCCATTTTCCGCTCTCATCATCAACTTCAAAAGCAGGAAATTCAGTCACCCACAGAAAATTGTAACTGTTTCTGTCATATAAATTATATTCAGCCGCAAGCCGCTTCCTTAAATTGCCCAAAGCGGTAAGGGCAACACCTGTTTTATCAGCAACAATGAACATCGTCCCCTTTTCAGGAATCATGTTTATCAATTTCAATATCTCGGATTCATTAAAGAATTTAAGAAGCGGTGAATCAAGTTCGCCATTTTCCTTCTTTATCCAGCCCAGAGCTTTTGCACCATCACCCTGAACTTCTTTTTCAATCTTTTTGATCTGATTTTTACTCAGCTCTTCTGACTTGCCTTCAAGAACCATCCCCTTCACAACCATTTTCGGGTCATTCGCCGCATTTTTAAAAGCAGAAAACTCTGAATTTGCAAAAATGCCGTCAAGTGTCATAAGCTCCATTCCAAAACGGAGATCCGGCTTATCAGACCCGTATTTATCCATCGCTTCATTAAAAGACATCCTTTTAAACGGACGGGGAATATCAATGTTTTTGATCTTTTTAAAGATCTGCCAAAGAAGACCTTCAGTCACATTCATAACATCTGACTCATCCCCGAAACTCATCTCAATATCTATCTGGGTGAACTCGGGTTGTCTGTCGGCTCTGAGCGCTTCATCCCTGAAACACTTAACTATCTGATAATATTTGTCCATTCCTGCAACCATCAATATCTGCTTAAAAACCTGCGGAGATTGCGGAAGAGCATAGAAAGAACCTTTGGAAATTCTGCTTGGAACAAGAAAATCCCTTGCCCCTCCCGGAGTACTTTTCACAAGAACCGGGGTTTCGATCTCAACGAATCCTTCTGCATCTAAATACTCATGAACTGCCGCACTCGCCTTTGACCTTGTTACAAGTGTCTGCTGAATGTTCGATTTTCTGATATCGAGATAGCGGTACTTGAGTTTTAAAACATCTGATGCCTCTTTTCTGTGGTCAAAAGGCATCGGCTTTGAGTTGTTAAGAAGAGTTATTTCAGTTGCATCGATCTCTATATCGCCAGTTGAATACTTGGTTGTGCGGTTTTCTTTTCTGTCGATCACTTTTCCTTTGATGCTGACAACATCTTCAAGCGTGAATCTGCGTGCAGTATCAACAAGAGCAGGATCATTGAAAGCAACCTGCGTCATCCCATATCTGTCTGAAATTATTAAAAACAGTATCGGCCCTAATTCTCTTTTCTGTGTTATCCAGCCGGCAATTACAACCTCTTTCCCAAGATCATTTAAACAAAGTTCTCCGCATGTGTGAGTACGCAGCATTCTATCCTCCGGATTGTTTCATAGAGTTTGATCAGATCTACAGTTATTTAGTCTCAACCGGTTGCGTTTCTTTATTTTCGACAGCCGACTTGTCAAGATAATCTGCCGGAATTTTAAAATTGAGCATCTTTATGTCAGCCGGTTCAACAAGTTTTACCGTCTGCGTAACAACAGGCATCTTTTTGTTCGCAGGGATCTTCTGAGCTTTAACGATCATTCCCGAATTTAGAAAATTATCTTCGATCTTCGCATCTGTAGAGCGGTATTTCGCAAGCGATTCGGGCATAACGGCTGCAAATTTCTTCTTGAATTTTATTACCGGAAGATTTTTAAGTTCAGGGGCGACCCAAACTTTATTATACGGCTTTCCGTCAACCTTCACCAGCCACTCTTCACAGTCCCATTCGCCCACTTTTGATGCGCCGATCTTCTCAAAAGTTACCTGCGGAATGACTTTTTCAGGATCGACATGCCCTTTTCCTTTCATTTCCTCAGCGAGCTGCTGTGCAAATTCAATATATTTGCTAAGTGTGATTATCTGATAGCTCTGTGTTTTGTGGTTTATTATTGTAATTCTATCAGATGAAAGATCGATCACAGTTTCATTCTTTCCACTTGAAGATTCATTTTCTGTTCTCATTATGTCGCTGCCGACAAAAATGTTCTTCGTTACAGTAGTGCCATTCACTTCAATTTCTTCTACCGACTTCCATGCATCTGCCGCAAAAGAAATAAATGGCAGAAAAACTAAACATAAAACAGTAAAAAGTGCGCGGTTCATTTTATTACCTCTTAAAAATAACTAAATCGGAAACATTCTATCCTTTTAATTTTTTTTCTCAATAAACTCTTTTAACTTTTTCTCACTTTTTGAAAAATATATCACTATGTCGGCATCTTTAATAAAAAAAGGCCTTTCTTCTTCATCAATAAGAACAAATCCAAATCTATGATCTCTGAAAAACACAGCGCTTTTTATAAACGGTTCTTTTCTGAAATTATTTAATGCGGTTACTGACTGGATCTCTCCTTTGGATTTCTGCCCTGTTCCGTAAAAAAAGACATCTTCACCATCCTTATTTTTTTTCCACTTGAAAAAATAAGTTGTTTTTATTAGGGGATGTTTCCATTTCTGTTCACTTTCACAATTTCCTTTGTAACAAATTATTTTCAGATTGTAACCGGTCAGTTTTGCAAGTTCATCAATATACTTTCTCTGCTGTTTAGAAATATCGCTATTAATAAAAACTATGACACCGTTACGAGTGATCGTTTCAATGTTACGCTTAAGCCAATCGCCGTCATCTTTCAACTCAAAAGCAAATCCCGTGTTCTTCAGGAAATCGTTTTTTATTATGTAGTCAGGAGTTTTTTCATCAATGTATATAAATTTCTCCGCTTTCAACGGTGGCTCTCCGAGCTTGGGCTTAACTGTTATCTGTGCTGTTAATGAAGAAGAAACTGAAACAAACACAGAGAAAACAATGATTTTCAAAAATGATCTCATCAATACACCTCAGGATAATAAACTGACTGATTTTACATAAAAACAGGTTTTTTGGCAAATATGCCTGATTGAGGCAAAAAAAAATGAGGCGACGACCTACTTTTCCACGGCCACTGACCGCAGTATCATCGGCGCTGTCACGTTTCACTACTGAGTTCGGGATGGGATCAGGTGGTTCCGCGACGCTATCGTCACCTCAAAGG
>JAGOEX010000205.1 GCA_017997475.1 bacterium | reverse complement strand
ACTTGGCACCATTCGAACAGTCAAAATCTTCTTCTCCTCCACATGAAACAATGACAATTGTTGAAATCGCTAATACAAAAAACAAAGCTTTTTTCATTGTTCACTCCCTTTTTTATTCTGGAATTCTAAAACCGCCTGAAAAACAAAATTTAATAAAATGCTGTTAAAGTTTATTGAAATTATAATGTTAGTCAACTTTTAACGGCATATATGCCGTAGATTTAAAATCATTCCTGTCGTAGTGTTTTTTCAACCTTTTTTGGTGATTTATGAAGGTCGAAAAAGCACTTGCAGACATATTAAGAAGAGAGCGGAGAAAGAAAAAACTTTCTCAGGAAAAAATTGCAATCCTTGCCGGTGTTGACCGATCATACTACTCAAAAATTGAACGGGGAGAAAACAAGCCAACTCTTAACATTTTATTCAAAATAAGTGCTGTTCTTGAAACAAAACTTTCTGAAATAATTAGCGAAATAGAAGTTAAAACAAAAACTCGTTAGTTTGTCATACCCATTTTATTTGTCAGTCTTTTTCAGTCTTTTATGGATAGTTCCTTACAAAACCTCGTATTTCTGGCAGATAACTTCCTGAAATTCTTTGGATATTGCATTGAAATCAATAATATCAATTCTGATTGGAAGATCTGATTCTTCAAATGCTTCTCTTATTTCATGCAGTTTTTTTCTTTGAATCTTTTCTTTGCAGACAAGTGCTATATCAAGGTCGGAATAGCTTTTTGCAGTTCCTTTGATTCTTGACCCGAAAACCCGCACTTCGCAGACAGGCAGGTGATATTTAAGAATTTCCCTTACTGTTTCAAGATGTTTCGGTGAAAGATCAATCATTTCTTTCCTCTAAAGCTTTTAAGAACTTTTTTGCATCATCAAGAAAAACTTTTGCGGTTTCATAAACAAATTCAGCTATTTCCTCATCATAAATATGTGATGTTTCATTCCTTGCCCTATGAAATCCCACCCATTTTTCGACATCACTTATCAGCCGGTTTTCAGATGCCTGTCTGAAAAGCTCAATTCTCGTAACACCGTCAACATAAGTCGCACCGATATTAACTTCTATCCACCGTTTCATAAATTTCCAGCAAAGTTCATAAGTAAATTCAAAATTCTGGATCACTCCAGCCTGAATCACATCAAGTTCATCCTGAGAAACCGATTTATCCTTCTCTTTCTGAATAGATATATCAACCGCTTTTTCAAGTGATATCAAAGCACTTTTTAAACTGTCGATCACCAGTTTCATTTTTCACCTCTTTTTTCAGTTAAAATTTCATCATATATCCCCTCATATTCATTAGCAGATTTTGTCCAGCTGAAATCCTGATTCATTGCGGTTTTTCTCATTTTTTTCAGGTGTTGCGGTCTATCAAAATATGTGCTGACAGCCCAGCCGACTGTGTCAAATATCGAATCAACCGAAAGATAATCGAACTTAAAGCCGGTTCCATCACCTGTTCTTTCATCATACTGGATAACTGTGTCGGCAAGTCCGCCGGTGTTCCTGACGATAGGAAGAGTGCCGTATCTGAGTGAATATATCTGATTAAGTCCGCATGGTTCATATCTTGACGGCATGATGAAAAAATCGCTCCCGGCTTCAATTAAGTGTGCAATTTCATTGTTATATCCGATAACAGCTCCTGCTTTTCCAGGCATCATTGAAGGGAGCCAGCCGAAATACGACTCAAGGGCTTTGTCTCCTGAACCGAGAATGGCAATATGAATTTCCATTGTATTTAGTATCTTTTCAACCGCTGCGGCAAAAACATCAAGCCCTTTCTGATCTGCAAAACGGCTTACTACGCCGAGTACCGGAACATCCTTTGAATCGTCAAGTCCGAATTTCTGTTTTAGAATTTTTCTGCATTCATGCTTTCCTTCCATTTTATCAGCAGAAAACTTAGCCGGGATCAGTTTGTCATTGCTGGGGTCCCAGCTTGAATAATCAACTCCGTTGAGAATCCCTTTATATCTTTCACCTTTGTTGTTAAGATATGGTGCAAATCCGTAACTTTGTTCACCTAT
The DNA here is from genome assembly GCA_017997475.1 of bacterium. Classification (GTDB taxonomy): domain Bacteria; phylum UBP6; class UBA1177; order UBA1177; family UBA1177; genus JAGOEX01. Next base: position 2,735 of record JAGOEX010000205.1, on the reverse strand, counting down.
TGTCGTTTCTTTGGCATAGGTCGGACTTACTGTTGTCACCATATCGGCATAGTGGATCCCCCCTTTTAAAAAATTGATCCTTCCATGATCTTCAAATATGTCAGGAACAAAATCCCATTCACTGAATCCGCAGTATTTATAAGCATCTGCGTGATATACACCCTGATAACCGATGTTATGAATGGTAAGAACCGCCGCCGCTTTATCAATTCCGCTTTTTCCCCATCCCCATGTTTTCATATATGCGACTACCGGAGCGGTCTGCCAGTCATGGGCATGAACCACATCTGGCTGAAAATCCATATCTTTCAGAAGCTGTAAAGCCGCCCTGCTGAAAAAAGCGAACCTTGCCGCATTATCGGTATAATCTCTGTTAATTTCATCGCAGTAAAGCCCGGAACGATCGAAATAATGATCAAATTCAATAAAAAATACAGGTACTTCATCTTCAGCAATAGTTTTTCTGACTGAACACCACTCCTGAATTCCCGCACCCATCCAGACACCCATTGAATCAAAAAAAGTGACAGTGTTAATGTTTTTTCTTTTTACAGCCCCGTAATAAGGAAGAATTATCATGACCTCATGCCCCAGCTCTTTCAAAGCTTTGGGAAGAGAGCTCACAACATCGGCAAGTCCGCCGGTCTTCACAAACGGCTCACATTCAGAAGCAATAAAAGCGATTTTCATTGACAACTCCTGTATTATTTATCTTTCATAAACCTTTGATATTTCTTTATAAAACTCTTCGATGGTGTCATTTTCAATATGTATTCGGGCGGTTTTGACAAGTTCGAGATAAAAGTGAAGATTGTGGATGGAATTGAGTATGGGAGATAGATATTCCCCTGCTTTATAGAGGTGTCGAAGATAGGAGCGACTGAAATTGCGGCATGTGTAGCAGTTGCATTTCTCGTCTATCGGATTTGTATCTCTTTCAAATTCCTGTCTTTTTATGTTCAAAGTGCCTGACCATGTAAAAAGCTGACCGTTTCTTGCATTCCTTGTCGGTATGACACAGTCAAACATGTCAATTCCTTCTAAAATAGCTTTTACAATATCTCTCGGCGTTCCCACACCCATAAGATACCTCGGTTTATCTTCAGGCATAAGATGCCCAATTTCTTCAATAATTTTATACATATCCTCTTTTTCTTCACCGACACTCAAACCACCTATCGCAAATCCGTCAAAAGGAAGTGCCGATATTTCTTCAAGATGTTTTTTCCTTAAAAAAATGTCAACTCCACCCTGAAAAATTCCGAAAAGTGCTGCATCTGTCGTTCTGGCTTCAAGACATCTTTTCGCCCACCGGGTAGTTCTGTCCATCGAATCGAGCATATAATCACGAGTGCAGGGAAGAGCCGGACACTCATCAAATGCCATCATTATATCACTTCCGAGCGCTTCCTGGATTTCAATTGATATTTCAGGGGAAATGAATCTTTTTGAGCCGTCAAGATGGCTTGAAAAATAAACCCCTTCCTCTTTTATTTTACGCAGAGGACCTAAGCTGAAAACCTGAAAACCGCCACTGTCAGTGAGAATCGGTCTATTCCAGTTCATCATTTTATGCAGTGACCCGAAAGTTTGTTTGATAAGTTCATGTCCGGGACGGAGAAAAAGGTGGTAAGTATTTCCAAGAATGATCTGTGCTCCAAGCTCTTCAAGCTGATCAGGAAGAACGGCTTTAACTGTTCCCTGAGTTCCGACAGGCATGAATATCGGAGTTTTTATCTCTCCTCTTTCTGTTGAAATAATGCCCGACCTTGCTTTGCCTGATGTTTTTCCGATTTTAAAAGAGATCATTTGACCCTATTTTTCTGAAAGTAGTGATTCGATCCGCTCTTTATAGGCCGCTTTGGGTGCCAGTTTATAAAGTGCTTCAAAAAGAGACAGCGCTTTTTCATAATGTTTTTCGTCTTTTGTAAGTATGAAAAGGAGAAATTCCACTTCAGCCAGATTTTCTTCCTTAATGTTTTCAACGATCATCCGCTGAATATTCTCAATTGCCGTTTGAGGTTCCGATATTGAAACTATTCTCCATTTGAGCAGTTCGCTTCTGAACCTGAAATCCTGCCGGTTGACCTCTGTGCTCATTTTAACTGCCTTTTCAGCAAGCTCCAAGGATTCATCAAACCGTTTCATTTCAAAGAAAAGTGATGCTTTTTCGTAATAATATTCACACAGTATGGTTTGAACATTAAGTTCTTCACCGATTAGGATCGCCTTGTTGTAATACTCTTCCGCCTGTTCGAATGAATCCTGCTTTCTACAGATGTTGCCAAGACAGTTGTAGGCAATGGAAACATGCCTTTTTATCCCAAGTTCGGTCGCTATTGTAAGTTGATCTTCAAAAAGCTTTTTTGCTTCTTCGTATTCACCAAGCCAGAATTTCAACTCACCGAGATTATTGGAAGTATAGCAGATATACTGCCTTATCCCGATCTTTTTATATGTGTCCAGAGCGTTCCTGTAGAATCTTGCCGCATTGGTGAAATCATTCATGTGGGAATAAACCAGTCCGAGATTGTTCTCAGCAACAGCTATGTCAAGCATGTTTTCTGTCTCTTTCGAAATTGCAAGCTGTGAGCTGTAGTATTCAAGAGCGGTTTTGTAATTGCTTCTGTAGTAGGAAACACCTCCCAGATATCTGTAGGAAAGTGCTTTAGCCGCTTTATCATCAATCTTTTCAGCAAGTTCCAGCTTTCTTGAAAAATGTTCTATCGCATCAT
>JAGOEX010000204.1 GCA_017997475.1 bacterium | reverse complement strand
ACAAAAGCTGAATTCAAGGCAAGTGCCCGTGTTTTAAGCGAAAAAAGATACAGGTTTGATGACGGTGCCGATCTTGTTCCGGTCGATCTTGCCCTTGGATGGCTTGAAATGAGCGATCAGTCAGTCCTTAATGAACTCAAAATAAGTCAGTCAACAAGATTCTATTTCTGGAAAACAAGAGGAAGCGATCTTCCTGTACCAAGAGATAAAATAGAACACAACAGTGCAAACATGCACATGATCCCGTCAACAGAGAAAATAGAAAAAACTTTAAAAGTGATCGAAAGAGGCGATATAATAAGTTTTGAAGGATATCTCGTTGATATTTCTCACAAAAACGGCTTCAGCAGACATACCAGCATGACAAGGACGGACACAGGTCCCGGTGCCTGCGAAATAGTTTATCTCACATCGCTGAACATTGACAAAGTTCCTGAATAAAAGATCTCTCATTTAGAATTGTTGACACTTTTTTGAACATTTGTAAAATTCTTCTGTAATTGGAGAAAAAGCAATGAAAAAATTTCAACTTGACCAGTTGTCAATGATAGTTGACACAGGTGATTATGTTTTGGCGAAAGAAGCTGTACTGCAGCTTTTTGATTTTACAGGTCTTGACCGTGATCTGGCAAAAAAAGCGTCATTGATATTTGATGATGTGCGCGATCTTTATGAAGGAAAATATGAAGGTTACCGGGCATGTGACACCGAATATCACAATTTCAGACATATCATGGATGTCCTTCTGGCATCGCTCCGTCTTACCGATGCGGTGATCCTCAGTGATAATTACCTTTCCCACGAAGGGATCTTCATCATTACGGTCGCCGCTTTAATGCATGATGCCGGCTATATTCCTGAAACATCAGATCCTGTTGAGAATGGTGCGATATATACAAACATCCATGTCGAAAGAAGCATTGAGTTCATGAAAAAATATATGAGATCAAAAGGTTATCCAGCTCTTCTTGCCGACAAGATAGGTCAGGTGATCCTTTCAACAGAGCTCAAAGTGGACCTTGACAAAGTTCCCTTCATCACCCCCGAAGTCCGTAAACTTGCAAAAATTCTCGGAGCGGGAGATCTTCTGGGTCAGATGGCCGACAGAGTCTATCTTGAAAAACTTCTGTTCCTTTACCGCGAATTCAAGGCAGGCGGAGTACCAGGATTTGATTCTGAAGAGGATCTGCTTGAAAAGACGATAGATTTTTATAAGCAGATGGAAAGACGGTTTAAGAACGATCTTGAAGGGATCGATCAGCTCGCAATACTTCATTTCAAGGAAAGATACGGAATCGAAAGCAATCTTTATCACAATGGAATGAACAATAATATCAAATACTTGAATTTCATTCTTGAAAATCACAAAGGGGAGCACAGAAATTATCTCAGAAGGGACGGACTTGTCTCAAAACTTTAATTTTCTAAACATTTTTTGAAGGTTTTTTTAATAGATAGTCGGGATTTGGTGAATACATCGCTCTGAAAATATTCTTCACTGCATCGGGATTCCGTTTTTCAATTGTTTTTATGATATCTTTGATGAACATTCTTTCCGATGTGCTGTCAAACGGGCATTCTGACGGAAAGGTTCTCACTTCGCTCTGTTCACTTTCAGCCAGGATCATTTTTTCATCAATGTACACCATCGGCCTTATTATTCTGTATTTCCCGCCGAAAAAAGGATTATCCGGTTTCATCGCCTGAAAACTTCCTGAATAAAAAAGATTGAGAAGAAGGGTCTGAATAAAGTCATCTCTGTGGTGTCCGAAAGCTATCACATTTCCTTTGATCCTGTCGGCAAGATCAAATATTGCAAGTCTTCTTCCCCGGGAGCACATATAGCATGGTTTTTCAGCACTGTTGCTGATTACACGGTCATAAATATCTGTCTCAACAATATGGAACGGCACTCCAAGTCCTAAAGAATAGCCCCTGAGATATTCAGCGGTTATGTCATCATTTTCGAAACCGGTTTTAACAAAAACGGACGAAAGCTTGAAATCATTGGTCGTCTGGATCTTTTTTCTTGTAAGGAGCTTTAAAAGGACTGAACTGTCCTTGCCGCCCGAAAGACCTGCAATGACATGATCGCCCGGGTTTATCATATTATAATCAATTATAGCGGCTTCAAGGCGTTTATGCATGTTTTGAAACCGTCTGGTCTCTTTCCCCGAAGGGTTTGATCCATTCATAAACGAGACATTATTTATATTTGCCGGCAAGTCAATATCACATCAAAAATTAAGAAAAATCTCACTGATCACAGAATATTAACTTTATCTTAACACAATCTTAACAATCGGGGTTTATTAATATTCACGACGGTAGGAGCCGAATGGTTTTTTAACAGATCCGGGAGAATAAAATGGATTGGAAAACGGTGTTTTTTCAGGTGTTCGGAGGACTCGGTCTTTTCCTCATGGGGATGAAGATCATGAGCGAAGGAATGCAGAAAACAGCAGGTGACGGATTAAAAAGGATTCTCAATTATCTGACGATCAACAGATATGTGGCTGTTTTTGTCGGATTTCTTGTGACGGCAGTTATTCAGTCAAGTTCCGCGACAACGGTCATGATCGTCGGTTTTGTAAATGCAGGACTGATGACGCTTACCCAAGCCATCGGAGTTGTTCTCGGAGCCAACATCGGAACGACCGTAACCGGTTGGATAGTTACTCTTCCTGTTGTTAAATGGGCACTTCCGATGATTGGTTTCGGTGTAATGCTGAGATTTTTCAGCAAATCCACCAAATGGAGATATACAGGAGAGATAATATTCGGTTTCGGCATACTTTTCCTCGGAATGACAACAATGGGAGACGGTTTCAAGCCGTTAAGGTCAAATCCTGATTTCATTAACTTTTTCAAACTTGTCAGCGGATCATCATATATTACTGTTTTTCTTGGTGTTTTCATCGGAACTGTCACAACTGTAATTGTTCAGTCAAGCTCTGCTACAATTGGTATCGCTATTGCCCTTGCAACACAGGGGCTTCTTACTTATGAAGGGGCGGCAGCACTGGTTCTCGGTGATAACATAGGTACCACCATCACAGCGCTTCTGGCTGCTATCGGAGCTAACTACCATGCAAAAAGGGCGGCGATTGCGCACACTGTTTTCAATGTAATGGGTGTTGTTGTGGTACTCATATTTTTCTACCAGTTTGACCACCTTGTTGACTGGCTTGTTCCGGGAATGCCCGATTTTGTCATCCAGACGGCGGAACAGGCGGCAAAATATAAGATGGATATCGGTGCCAAACCGTATATCGGAACCCATATTGCAATGTTCCACTCTCTTTTCAATATAACTAATGTGATAGTTTTCACTCCGTTGATCGGTGTTCTTGCAAAAGTTGTTACTTTTATTATCCCGACCCCGAAAGAAAAGGAGAAAAAGGGAGCTTTCAGGTTCTCCCACATTCATTTTGAGCTTATCGATACTCCTGCAATAGGGATAGCTGAATCGGAAAAGGAACTTGTCGCAATGGCAAACAGGGTTAAAAAGAACGGTTTGAGAGTGCGTGAACTTTTCAATGACAAGGAAGTCGCACCGGAACTTTTTGCAAAAATAGAGGAAAACGAAAACCTTATAGATGAATATAGAAAAATGATAACATCCTTTCTCCTTTCACTGTCTCAGAAAAGTCTTTCAGAAAGGGATTCCCATATTGTCGGTAATTTCATAACTGCAGCGGCCAATCTTGAAAAGTTTGCTGATTTCCTTGCAAATATTGCAGTTCAGTTCAGAAGTTTCAAAGATAACGGGCTGAAGCTTTCCAAAGAGGGGCAGGAAGGACTTGCGTCTCTTACCGATAAACTCATGAGTTTCTTTGACGATACTGTAAAAACACTTGAAGTTGAGATTAAGGACACAAATGAATTTCTGAAAAATGCCGAAAAAAGAAAAAGAGAGCTGAAAGCTGAAATAAGAGAGGCAAAAATATCCCATTTCAACCGGCTGAAAGAAGGAAAGTGCATGGAAGAGGCATCGATGATATACATTGAAATGCTTACCAACCTTGATGGAATGGCTTCGCAGGTTCATAACATCGCTGAAGTGGGTGCAGGGCACAAATTCTGGACTTAAGTATAATAAATTGTAGAATTATCAAGGATTTCCGGGAGGAGAACTATGAGTAGAGAAAGAATTCTTCTTGTTGATGATGAAGAGGACATTTTAAATCTGGTCAAGTACAACCTTGAAAGAGATGGTTACAAGGTTGAAACAGTGACTACCGGAGAAGCCGCAGTGAGGGCGGCAAGGGAGAATGTTCCGGATCTCATACTGCTTGATCTCATGCTTCCGGGAATGGACGGTTTTGATGTCTGCCGCATCCTGAAAAACGACAAGAATGTCATGAAAACTCCGATAGTCATGCTTACTGCAAAAGGTGAGGACAGCGATATAGTTGCAGGACTTGAGCTTGGTGCAGATGATTACATCACCAAGCCGTTCAGCCCGAGAGTTCTGATCGCAAGGGTTAAAGCCGTTCTCAGAAGGGATAGCAAGGTAAAGGAAGGGAAAAGCCCGTTGATAAAGGTCGATGAAATGGAAATAGACACTGTCAGACACAGGGTCGCTGTCAGCGGAGAGTCAATAGATCTTACAGCTACGGAGTTTGATATTCTTGTCTACCTTGCAAGAAGGCCTGGCTGGGTTTTTACAAGATCGCAGATAATCAACGGTGTAAAGGGTGATGACTATCCTGTTACTGACCGCTCTGTTGATGTCCAGATCCTCAATTTGAGAAAGAAGCTCGGTGATGCGGGTGTCAATATTGAAACTGTCAGGGGTGT
>JAGOEX010000203.1 GCA_017997475.1 bacterium | reverse complement strand
GCATTGGCAACTGCAGGACAGTTGTCACAGGCATCACCCACACCGTCACCATCAGAATCAACCTGACCGGGATTGTGTGTGCCGGGACAGTTATCCGATTCATCAGGTATTCCGTCACCATCCGGATCATTCGGCTCACAGGCGTTTCCGACATTGTTGCCGTCATAGTCAAGCTGATTGGAATTTGCTACTTCGGGGCAGTTGTCACACAGATCACCGATGCTGTCTTTGTCCAGATCCTCCTGCAACGGATTGTAGGCATATTTGCAGTTGTCATTAAAATCGAGAATCCCGTCTCCATCTGAATCAAGCGGCTCGCAGGCGTCACCGACAGTGTTGAAATCTGAGTCGAGCTGATCGTGATTTGCTGTATAAATGCAGTTGTCACATACATCACCGACCCCGTCAGAATCGGTATCAAGCTGATCAGAGTTGGCAATGGTGGGACAGTTGTCAACAAGATCTCTGAATCCGTCGTGGTCTGTGTCAAGAAGGAGGGTATCGTTCTGGCAGGCATCTCCGACACCGTCCTTGTCCGTATCGGTCTGTTTAATATTGGCATGATTCGGGCAGTTGTCACACACATCACCTTTTCTGTCGTTGTCAGTGTCGAGCTGATCAGCATTCTTTATCTCAGTACAGTTGTCCTTGCAATCCATGATCCCGTCACCGTCTGTATCAACATCAAGAACATCGCATCCGCAGATGCCGGGATCGGTTTTCTCGGGATTTTCGGGACAGAGATCGATAATGTCGGAATCTTCGGTCTCTTCGGTGTCAGTTACTTCAGTGTCAACCGGCTCTTCTGTATCATTGACCTGTTCTTCATCTTTTTTTGATTCTTCATCCTTTTCAATGACAGTGTCCTTGTCGGGAACTGTAACCTCATCGTCTGTAACAGGAAGTGAATCTGACGAACCTTCATCATCGGTGATGTTGTTGGTGTCCGTAACTCCTGTGTTGTCGTCAACATTTGTTTTTTTCCCGCTGTCACAGGATGCAAAGAAAATAATTGAAAAAATTAAAATAATAAAAGAAAGCTTCTTCATTGAATTCCCCCGAAATAAACAGTATTATAATTTCTTATAGCACATAAATATTATTTCTACCTTTATTTTTGTCAAGTAGTCTATAATTTGTTGAAATCTATAGTGTTTTTTTTTGCCGCTTTTGAAATTGTGTGGACAAACTCTTTTCTGCTGATGAATTCAGCTCCAAGTGACTTTAAATGGTCTGTTTCGACCTGACAGTCAACAATAGGGCACTTAGCTTTCTGAAGCACTTGCATAAATGTTATGAAAGCCGCTTTTGAGGCGTTTTCGTATATTGAGAACATGCTTTCTCCAAAAAAGGCCTTTCCGAGCATCACTCCGTAAAGTCCTCCGGCAAGATTACCGGTTCCTGCCACCCATGCTTCAACGCTGATGGCGTATCCGAGCCGGTGAAGCTCATTGTACGATTTTTCCATCTCATCTGTAATCCATGTACCTTCCTGTCTAACCCGTACCTCATGCCGGCAGCGGCTTATTACTTGAGGGAACGCTTTGTTGAAAGTGATCTCGAAAACCCCTTTTTTGAGCAGTTTGCCCATGCTTTTTGAAACATGAACTTTTTCAGGGAAGATCACAAACCTCGGATCAGGTGACCACCAGAGTATTTTATTGCCAAGATAGTTGAACTCGCTGTTTTCCGAGTACCACGGGAATATTCCTGATCTGTAGGCAAGAAGAAGCCGCTCTGGAGAAAGATCTCCGCCTATTGCAAGAAGTCCGTCGGGTTCAGAATGTTCAACAGGTGGAAAATCTAAAATGTCAGGAGAAAGGGCATATATCATTTTGAAATGTTTCTGATGACAAGTTCTTCTTTGTTTATGTCAATATTTACAGTCCCCCCTTTCCTGAGTTTTCCGAAAAGTATTTCATCAAGAAGGAGTTTCTCCATTTTCTCTTCAACGATCCTTGCTGTTTCTCTCGCACCGAATTCCTTGGAAAAACCGATAGTTGAAAGGTGTGCAACCGCCTTGTCCGTTATATTTATCGTAATCTTCTTTTCAGCCATCCGGATCCTGAGCTCACGGATGTTTTTCAAGACGATATTTTTAACGATCTCGGGATTTAGCGGCTGAAAATAAACTATTGAATCAAGACGGTTCCTGAACTCAGGCGAAAATGTTCTGTTCACTGCATCAATAAGTGCCGACGATTCAAATTTTCTTTCGCCAAAACCAGTCATGGCTTTGCCGATAGCTTTTGCTCCTGCATTGGAAGTCATTATAATTATTGCGTTTTTGAAATCAGCTTTTCTTCCGGTGCTGTCTGTCAGAGTTGCATAGTCCATGATCTGAAGGAGTGAATTATAGATGTCCGAATGGGCCTTTTCTATTTCATCAAGCAGTAACACGCACGATGACTGTTTTCTTATCGCCTCGGTAAGCAGTCCCCCTTCTTCATATCCGACATATCCCGGAGGTGCTCCGAAAAGTTTTGCAACAGTGTGTTTTTCCTGATATTCGCTCATGTCGAAACGGTGGAGCGGCAGTTCCAGTTTTTTGGCAAGAACCCGTGCAAGTTCAGTTTTTCCTACCCCCGTCGGACCTGCAAAAAGAAAAGATGCGACCGGTTTTTCAACCGGCTTGAACCCTGCCATGCTCTTTTTGACCGCTTTGACTACATTTTCAACGGCATTTGTCTGGCCGAATATTTCACTTGATATTTCTGTTTCAAGGTTTTTAAGTGCTTTGAGCTTGTCAACGCTGACTGCACTCTCTTTTTTTCCGGTGGCAATCGCGATAACTTGCTCGATCTGCTCTTTCTTTATTGTTTTCAGCGGGTTATTGCTCATTGCGTTGATCGAGCCGGCTTCGTCGATTATGTCAATGGCTTTGTCAGGCAGGAATCTTTCGGAAATGTATCTGCTTGAAAGTTCAGCGGCCGCTTTCAATGCATCATCATGATATTTAACTTTGTGGAACTGTTCATAATTCTTAGACAATCCGCGAAGGATCTCAACAGTTTCCAGAATTGTCGGTTCGGGAATGTCAATTTTCTGGAATCTTCTTGTGAGGGCGGAATCTTTTTCAAAATGTTTTCTGTATTCATCATAAGTTGTCGCACCGATGAACTTTATTTTCCCTTCAGTCAGAAGCGGTTTAAGCATGTTTGATGCGTCAATGCTTGAGCTTCCGGCACTGCCTGCTCCCACAAGTGTGTGAATTTCATCAATAAAAAGGATGAGATCATTAACTTTCTCAAGAGCGGCAATTATCTTTTTCATCCTCTCTTCAAAGTCACCGCGGTATTTTGTTCCGGCAAGGACATTGCTGAGATCGAGCTTTAAAATTGTGTGGTTAAGAAGCTGATGCGGCACTTCACCTTTCACTATCATCTGTGCAAGACCTTCTGTTATGGCTGTTTTGCCGACTCCCGGTTCTCCCACATGAACGGGATTGTTCTTTTTTCTTCTTAAAAGGACTTGAATTGTTCTTTTTAATATGTCAGCTCTTCCGATGATAGGATCAAGCTCATTGCGGGTAGCTTTTTCTGTCAGGTCGGTTGTATATTTTCTCAAAAGTTTTTCAGGACTTATCTCTTTTCGTTCCCGCTTTTCAATTCCTGAGATCTCTTCATCATCATCGGATGGTTCATAATCATCATCGTCTTTTTCTGTTAAACCGTGTGAAACCACTGATAACAGGTCATATCTTTCAAGCCCTTCATTTTTAAGGAGATATGAAGCAAATGATTCTTCAAGGTCATAAATTGCAACAAGGACATCTCCGAGTTCAACTGTCGCACGGTTGGAGCTTGCCGCCTTTGATGCGGCGTTGTTAAGCATAAGCTGGAATCCCTCAGACTGAATTACCTCTTTTTTTGCCTGAGATTTCGGGATGTTATGCTTGAGATAGTCTTTCATCTCCTTTTTGAGGATATCAATGTTAAGCTGAAGCTGTTCAAGTATTTCCAGCCCGTCCGCATCAAAAAGGATGCTGTAGAAAACATGTTCTGCTGTGACATACTCATGTTTTTCGTTTTTCGCTTCGTAAAAAGCGGAAAGAATTATATTGTTTAGTCTTTTTTCAAGCTGCATCAGTTACTCCTTTTCGATAATACATTTCAGCGGAAACCCGCTTTTTTTCGCCTCGCTTTTCACCTGATTAACTTTTGTCAGTGCGATATCATAAGGATAAATTCCTGCGATCCCCTGACCGTTATGATGTATATTAAGCATGATCTCTGTCGCTTCAAGAGGGGACTTGCTGAAAAATTTCTTCAGAATATCAATGACAAACTCCATTGTCGTATAGTTGTCATTAAGCATTATCACCTTGTACATCGACGGCTTTTTCACTTTGCTCGCCGGACGGCTTTTGAGTTTTGTTGTCCCCTCAGGTGTAAGGCCTGCCATTTGTCACCCCGTTAAAAAACCGCTTTTTTTATCACAAACTATTGATTTTGTAAATATTTCAAATTGTGTGAGTTAATAATAACAACTTGCAATTTCTGTTTAATACTTTAAAATTTATCCAGTTTTAAACATTTTGGAGGAAACGATGAAAATAAAAACAGTTTCTTTTTTGTTTGTTGTGTTTTTCTGCACGGCATTAAGCGGGGTAATTCACGGAAACATGATAACCGGTGGTCCGTATGAAAGCTGGGAGGACGGCGGACAGGATTTCTTTGTCATGTTCAACTCAAATATTGATAACAAACTCGATCTTTCCGGTGAAGATACTGACAATCCGCAGGGTGATACCTGTGTTGATGAAAGTTTGTTCACTCTTACCGATTTTCATATTCCCGAAGATGCGA
>JAGOEX010000020.1 GCA_017997475.1 bacterium | reverse complement strand
CAACTAATTAAGGCATATAGCACATCTATAAATGATAAATCTGAAAAAGAATTAAGAGATGCTGCAAAAAATCTTAATGACGCAATAAGCGAACTGAAAGACTACCCTGTCTCTTTGGTTGTTTCAGAAAAATTTAAAAGCATTTTGGAACTAAAAAAAATAGAAAATTCAGAAAAGTCATATTTTACATCTCTGCAAGAAGCTGAAGAATCTTTTAAAAACTTTAAAGTATATCTGCTTGCATTCGCAGAAAACAAAGAGGTTGAAAAACCCATAATAATTATTGATAATAAAATACAAGAATGGTTAAGTCGTAAACTCCTAGAAAACTCAGAAACAATAAAAAAACTTGGAGAAGATAGTGTGAAGAAAAACGAAAGAATTTTGTTGCTGGACAAAAACATAAAAGAATTTTTGGAGAATCAGGCAATAAGTGATCAAAAAGAAAAAATAGCAAGTTGGATAAGAGCTACTTCGGAAGAGAATCAATTAATAGAAAAATCCAATAAAATAAATACACACGCTGTTGCTACATCATCTAGCAGAGCTCACGATGAATTGTTGACTGATAGTCTGAATTCTTTATTTAAAGATGAGTTGAATCAACTTGGGTACAACAATCTGGATGTTGAAATAGTAAAGGCAAAAGGAGGAAAAGGGATCAACCCTACAAAGTTGGTGTTAAAGGAAAAAAATTCAGTCGATATTATCTTGAGTGAGGGGGAGCAAAAAGCAGTAGGTTTAGCTCTTTTTATTGCAGAAACAAAAATACAGAAATCCAATTGTCCGATAATTCTTGACGACCCTGTAAATAGTTTAGATCATAAAATAGCTGCAAATTTTGCAAATAGACTTCTTTCTTTAGATAATCAATTAATTATTTTTAATCATAATAGACTTTTTCAAGATGCTTTTGAAACAGCAAAGGGCAGTCATATCTGTAAAACATTTGATACACAATGCAACAAACAAGGCAAACATATTCTGGTTTATAATGTTTCATCAGAAAGCAAGTCACGGAAAGGAGTTTTATGCTTCTACAAATCTAATAATTCTAAAATCCATATTGATGAGGCTATAAGAGAGTTGAAAAAGTCTCCTTTCACTGAACATACAAAAGTTGCTGGAATGTTGCGAAAAGCTGTCGAGTGCATTGTGGACGAGAAAATATTAAACGGTGTTATCCCTACAAAATATAGCAATAAAAACAACAGGATACCTTGGGATAATTTAAAAAACCTGAAAAATGATGTTACTATCATCGAAAAAATTAGGAAGGTTCATGACCGTGTTTCTGGTGGCGATCTTCATAATGGCACTGAATCAGAAAACAACCCTATTGACATTGATGAGTTCAATAAAATGATTGACGATCTTGAATCAGTTTTAAATGGAGAAAACCAATGATTTTCACGGAAGCAACGCTTGAGCGGGCAATAATTGAGCTTCTTGGGAATGAGGGTTATCCCTATGTTCCAGGCATAAACATAACTCGTGACTCAACAGATGTCTTAATAAAAGAAGATATTAGAGCATTCCTTTCAAAAAGATATGAAAAAGACAATATTACCTCCAGTGAAATTGAATCAATTGTCCGATCTATAGAAAACAAACCGGCTTCAGACCTTTATGAAAGCAATAAGTCAATAATGAAAATGGTTTCAGATGGTTTTCTTCTGAAAAGAGAGGACAGAAACAAAAAAGATCTATACATTCAACTGATTGATTACGATGATCTTGGAAAGTTTGCAATGCCCAATCCTGAAAACATTGAAAATGTCTTCGGAGAGGAAAAACCTTTCTACAATAACGACAGCAATATATATAAAATAGTAAACCAGCTGGAAATCTACGGATATGAAAAAAGAATTCCCGATGCCATCCTTTATATAAACGGACTTCCGCTGGTTCTTTTCGAGTTTAAAAGTGCTGTGCGTGAAGAAGCAACCATTTATGATGCTTTTATACAAATCACTGTCAGATACAAACGGGATATTCCTGAACTTCTGAAATACAATGCAGTATGTGTTATCAGTGACGGAGTAAACAGCAAAGCAGGATCTCTTTTTGCCCCTTATGAGTTCTTTTATTCATGGAGAAAAATTACAGGAAATGAATCTGTCGAAAAGGACGGAATTGATTCTCTTTATACCATGATAAGCGGAATGTTTAATCAGTCCCGGCTTAGAAATATAATAAGAAACTTCATTTATTTTCCTGATTCATCCCAGAAAGATGAAAAAATTCTCTGCCGCTATCCTCAGTATTATGCAGCCAAGAAGCTTTTTGAAAACATAAAGCTTCATCAAAGACCTATGGGCGATGGGAAAGGTGGAACATACTTTGGAGCTACAGGATGCGGGAAAAGCTATACAATGCTTTTTCTCACAAGACTGCTGATGAGAAGCGTTGATCTTTCAAGTCCGACAATAGTTCTTATAACTGACAGAACAGATCTTGATGATCAGCTTTCAGGTCAGTTCACAAATGCAAAAGGATTTGTAGGAGATGAGTCAATTATAAGTGTTGAAAACAGAGAGCATCTCAAAGAACTTTTAAAAAACAGAAAAAGCGGCGGTGTTTTTCTCACTACGATTCATAAGTTTACTGAAGATACTGACCTTTTGACAGAAAGAACAAATGTGATCTGTATTTCAGATGAAGCCCACAGAAGCCAGGTTAATCTTG
The DNA here is from genome assembly GCA_017997475.1 of bacterium. Lineage (GTDB taxonomy): Bacteria > UBP6 > UBA1177 > UBA1177 > UBA1177 > JAGOEX01. The sequence goes on along the minus strand of JAGOEX010000020.1, from coordinate 21,025 downwards.
ATCAGAAAATTCGTGTAACTGAAAACGGAGTTACAAAAACATTCGGTTTTGCAAAATATCTTCATGATTCCCTTCCCAACGCTGTTTATGTCGGTTTTACCGGAACCCCGATTGATGCGACAATTGATGTTTTCGGTGACATTGTTGATGCATACACTATGAATGAATCGGTAAAAGATGAAATAACAGTAAGGATCGTTTATGAAGGCAGAGCCGCAAAAGTTCTTCTTGATAACAGTAAGTTAAAAGAAATAGAGGACTATTACAACCAATGTGCCGAACAAGGTGCAAATGAAAATCAGATAGAAGAAAGTAAAAGAGCCAATTCTCAAATGAAAGTTATTCTGGGAGATTCTGACCGTTTAAAGGCCGTTGCAGAGGATTTTGTTGCTCATTATGAAAAAAGAATGGAAGAAGGCTCCACTATTAAAGGCAAAGCAATGTTTGTTTGCAGTGACAGGTTCATAGCATACGATCTTTACAAACAAATAATTAAGCTCCGTCCTGCGTGGATAGAGTTAAAAGTATGTGATAGCGGTGTTGCTCTGACTGAAAAAGAAAAGAAAGAGATAAAGCCGATGGAAAGGATAAAGATGGTTATGACCAGAGATAAAGATGATCCTCTGGAGCTTTACAACCTGCTTGGAACAAAAGAGTATCGAAAGGAGCTTGACAGACAGTTTAAGAATGACAAGTCAAATTTTAAAATTGCAATAGTTGTTGACATGTGGCTTACCGGTTTTGACATTCCTTCTCTTGATACAATGTATATTGACAAACCTGTTCAAAGACACAGCCTTATTCAAACAATCTCAAGAGTAAACAGAAAGTTTGAGGAAAAAGAAAAAGGCCTTGTTGTTGATTATATCGGAATAAAAAAACAAATGAATCAGGCTCTTGCTCAATATTCAAAGGCGGACAGTTCAAATATAGAAGAAATAGAACAGTCTATCGTTGTTGTTAAAGATCATATTGATCTGCTGGAACGGCTTTTCCATAAGTTTGATAAAAAAGCCTATTTTTCCGTTTCTCCTCTTGAACAACTTGAGTGTCTCAATATGGCGGCTGAATATGTTCAGATAACACAGGAATTGGAAAAAAGATTTATGTATCTTGTAAAAAGACTGAAAGCAGCTTACGACATTTGTTGCGGAAGCGGAGCTTTTTCTGAAAAAGAAAGAGACCTTATACATTTTTATATAGCAGTAAGATCAATAGTTTTCAAACTGACAAAAGGAGATGCCCCTGATACCGCTCAGATGAATTCAAGAGTCAGAGAAATGATAAAAGAAGCTTTAAAAAGTGACGGAGTTGAAGAAATATTCAAACTTGGTAATGAAGATAAAAGAGAAATGGATTTATTCGGTGATGATTATCTTGAAAAATTGTCAAAGATAAAGCTCCCCAATACAAAGATCAAAGTTCTTCAACAGCTTCTTGCAAAGGCGATAGATGATTTTAAAAAAATCAATAAAGTCAAAGGATTGGATTTTTCTAAAAAATTCAAAACCCTTGTTGACAAATACAACGAAAGAAAAGAGCAGGATGTTCTTGTGAGCAATGTTCTTGAAGACTTCACTGATGAAATTATTGACCTTTTCAATGCCCTGAAAAAAGAAAAGGAATCTTTCGGAGAACTCGGTATAGATTTTGAAGAAAAAGCTTTTTATGACATTCTGAAGATGCTCACAGTGAAATATGATTTTGAATATGCTGATGACAAACTGATATTGCTTTCTAAAGAAGTTAAGAAAGTCGTAGATGATAAATCAAAATACACTGACTGGAACAGAAGAGATGATATAAAAGCAGAGCTTAAAGTTGACCTGATAATACTTCTTGCCGAATACAGGTATCCACCAGTCGACAGAGATGAGGTTTATAAGGAAATCTTTGAACAGGCAGAGAATTTCAGGAAGTATAGGAAATAATAATGTCAGTGGAGGTTTGTATGAAAGATGATTATTTCAAATCACTTTCTTTAGAAATGGAGTCTCTTATTTTATTCATAATGCTCTTCTTCACTTGTGTCCAAAATATATTAACAATGGAAGTAAAGATTTATGGTTCCCAATAGAAGGAAAAGAACAATATAAAGAACGCGAGAGCTCAAAAATTAAATTTATAGAAGAAAATGATCTGTTTTAATGTTTTTGCCTAAAAATCAGTTCCTTTAAAATAGTTGCCCCATAGCGAATCCTGGAAGAAAAACAGAAACAGAAAACACGGGCGGAAACCCGGGCGAAAACATGGTTTCGCCCCTACGACGGAACCGACGGACAAGAAATGTCGCCCCTACGACGAAAACGACGGACAAGTCCGCCCCTACGAAAATTCACGAATTGACGCTTACAACTTTCAGCGTTTTCGGTACAACTTCAAAGGTGAGGGGGGTGGTGCCGAGTGCTTCTCCGTCTGCTTCAAAAAGCATCGGTCTGTCGGATGTTATTGATATGTTTCTGCCTTTAAGTAATTGAACTTTCTGAACTTTTCCGATGTCGCCTGTTTTGAGCTTCCCTGAGTGTCTGATTATTCCAAGCCGTCCGATGTCACCGATAAAAGTGAGAGCAAGCTCTCCTCCGTCAATAACTGCATGGGGAACCTGCATCAGCCCTCCGCCGTTATATCTTCCGATTCCGATGTTGATGGAAAGAGCTTTTTCGCTGATTACATTCGATCCATCAATATCAATGGTTGTCAATGTGGGCTTGAATGAAAAGAGTGATGTGAAAATATTCAATGAATATAGCCATTTACCGCGTTTGCCAGATTCTTTCATCCTTTCAGTTTTAAATAGCACTTCTGCATCATAACCGGTTCCTGCAACATTCATGAAATACCTTTCTTTGACAGTTCCATCAGTCCCTGTAAATGAGGTTCTGCATACATCCTGAACTATAGTGTCACCTTTTTTTATCGCTTTTACCATCTGTTCACGGTCTTTTGTGAATCCTGCGGAAAGACCCCAGTCGTTGCCTGTCCCCAGAGGAATGACTGCAAGAGTTATCTCTGTGGATAATACTGTTTTCTGAGTCAGTATTCCGTTGATGATCTCATTTGCCGTTCCGTCTCCTCCTGCGCATATTATTTTTCTGTATCCTTCAAGTATCGCTCTGATTGCAAGATGTGTCGCATGCCCCCGTTTTTTTGTCAGAGCTTTGGTGAAAGGAACTTTGTGGCTGTTGAGAATCCTGATTATGTCGGCAAGTTCTCTTTTGCACCTGTTTCCGCCTGAGACGGGATTTGCTATCAGAAACCAGTTGTCCATTCAGCTCTTATAATGAATATCTTCTGTTTATGCTTATATTGTGGATCATTCCGAAAAGGATTGCGTTGAAAATGAGAGAGCTTCCTCCGTATGAAAACCATGGCAGAGGAATTCCTACGACAGGCATTATTCCTGTCACCATCCCGATATTTATTAAAACCTGAAGCCAAATGTGAGCAACCCCTCCGACAAGGATCAGTGAAGAGAATTTGTCCTTTACCGATCCGATAAGATTGAGTATTTTCACAAGAAGCAGCAGATACAGCATCAGCAGAAAAGAGACCCCTGTAAATCCGAATTCCTCAGCAAAGACAGAGAAGATGAAATCGGTGTGGTGTTCAGGGATGAAACGGAGCATGTTCTGAGTTCCCTTCTTGTAACCTTTGCCGTAGATCTGTCCGCTTCCGACTGCAATAACTGACTGATTTGTGTGATACTGTGTCGTCAAGCTCAGATCATCGCTGTCAGACCAGACAAAGCTCACCAGTGCGATGATCCTGTCCTGCTGATATTTCTTCAGTCCGTACTGCCAGATGAAAGGGGAGGATATGATAATGAAAATTATGAGTCCGGTCAGCCATTTTCTGTTGATCTTCGTGGAAAGGAACATGATCATGGCTGTCATTATGACAAGGAGCGCTGTTCCAAGATCAGGTTCCTTGTAAATGAGATATACAGGCACAAGAGTGGCGAAGAATTCAGGAAGAATGTCAAAAAGGTTGTACCCGTCTTCAAGTGTCGGTTTCATGTTAAGCCGGTAGGCAATGAAAAGAATTATCGAAACTTTTGTAAGTTCGCTCACCTGAAAGTTCATAAACCCCAGATCGAGCCATCGCTGCGACCCGCCGATCTTTTTTCCGATTATCAGCACAAGAAAGAGGAGGATGATGTTTGCAACGAAAAGGGGAATGGCGGATCTTTCAAAAACACGGATGTCCGAATATGAAAAAAACATGAAAACACCGATCGAGAGCACGACCCAGATAAGCTGAATGTGAAATTTTGAGATGTTGTGACTTAAAGCACTGTTAAGGGAGAAAAGTCCGAGAACGAGTATTGTCACGATAGGGATCACCATCATCAGATCTATCTTTTTTCTGGGTATCATTCGATAATGCTCCTGCCGAAATGATATGATTTCAACATTTTATAGACCACCGGAGCAGCCACACTTCCGCCGTGACCGCCTCCTTCAATGACAGCAACTGCAACTATTTCAGGATCCCTGTATGGATAAAATGCGGCAAAAAGGGCATCATCCTGTGTCATGTGCCTTCTTTCATCATCGGTATAGTCAATGTTCTTTCTATCAATATTGGAGATCACCTGACTCGTCCCGGTCTTTCCGGCGGCATCTTTAATTGTTCTGTCAGAATGGAAATAAGCAGTTCCTCCCGGTTCATTGGTAACACTCCAGAGAGCTTTGTTTATGGATTCAAAATGCTTTTTGTCAATGTCGAGCACTCTTATTATCTCGTTTTCAACGGGAGTCACTACACCTTCCGGAGTGATTATGCTTTCCACGATTCTCGGCTTGATGATCACCCCGTAATTTGCAAGCGCGGCGTATAGAACAGCTATCTGGAGCGGAGTCATTCTTATATCGCCCTGTCCTATTGAAAGATTCATTATCACCCCTTTTCCTATCCGCATTCCCGGATAGTTGAGATTGAACCATGTCCTTTCCGGAAGAACGCCTCTCTCTTCGCCGGGAAGATCGATCCCTGTCGCCTGACCGGCACCGAAAAGTGCAGCAAAATGGGTCAACCCTTCAAGCCCGATCTCTTCAGAAAGTTTATAGTAATAGATGTCACAGCTTTCCTTAAGCGATCTGTAAAGGTTGACATAACCGTGTCCACCCTTGTTCCAGCAGCATTTGGTGTCTGTTCCGAACATAAGGCACCCTTCACACAGATATGTCGATGCCGGAGTGATCTTTCTGTAGTGAAGTCCTGCGATCGCAGGGATGGGCTTAAATGTTGAGCCGGGAAAATATGTCTGGCGGATAACCTTGTTGACAAGAGGGTTTAAAATGCTCTGGCTGTATTCCCGCCATATTTTTTCAGGGATCCTTTTTCTTGAGAGAAGATTCGAATCAAATGAAGGGTTCGAATACATTCCGAGTATTCTTCCGCTCGATATTTCCATGACGACGACAGCCCCGCTCATTTCACCCAGAGCAGATGCCGCAGTTTCCTGAAGATAGCTTAAAATCGTTGTTTTTATGGAGTTCCCTTTTACGGCATATTTTGCGGGAGGAATGGAACTGTCAATGTTTTCAGGAACTTCTATCTTTCTGCCCATGTGGTCGATTATGTGAAATGTCTCTCCGTATCTGCCGTGGAGATATTCTTCATAGCTTTTTTCCAGTCCGGTCTTACCTGTGAAATCATCAAGGTCATAATCTGTGAGAACCTTTGCTTCGTTCTGATTTATCTTGGAAACATATCCTGTGATGTGTGATGTTTTTTCCCTGAAAGGGTACACCCGTTTATATGTTGACGATATTATTATCCCTGGAAAATTTGTCAAGTATCCGGAATAACTAAGAATTTTATCTTTCGTGATTTCGTCTTTTATCAGCATCGGAATATACCGGCATCTGCCGTAACAATTCATTATCTGATTACTGAACCGCTGTTTTTCATTTTTTGAAAGTTCTAAAACGGTGCTTATTCTGTCGATCTGCTCCTCTTTTCTTTCGGGTTTCAGGAAGAATACAGGAACAACTGATATTCTGAACGATGGCTCTGTAGTTGCAAGCACTTTGCCGTCCAGGGAGAATATTTCACCGCGGGCGGGGAATATTTTTTCACTCAGAATGAAGTTGTCGCGGGATTTCTCAATTAATTCATCACCTTTTATCACCTGAAGATAAAATACTCTGCCAATGAGAATGATGAAGGAAAAAAGAATTACATAGAGCAGAAGTCTTGTCCTTTCATATATGCTTTTTACTTCTTCTGACTGTTTCAGGATCCTCATAGCCAGGAGTCCTTTATGAAGAGTTGGTCAATGGACGGTTTAAAAAGGTTATACGCAAGAACAAGGATGACAGCCGATACGGCAGTATTTGCTGAAGTTGAAATAACCCTGAATTCGCCGGTAAAGACATATAGATATATGAGCCGGTTTATGTTGATGACAATAACCGAAAGAATTGAGTTTATCAGTGCTGTAAGTGAAAAATCAAAAGCTGTGGATTCAAAGAATGAAACTGTAAGAAAGTAAAGCTGTATTGAGACCAGCAGAATGAATGTAACCGGCATGGGTGTTGCAAACTGTGAATATATCAGGAGTGCGATAACGATATATGTGATCCTGTGTCTTATTTTCTTTTCGGAATAGAACAGTGTGAAGATCAGCGAGAAAACCGTTATGTGAATGAACTGAAAATTTAAAATATAGGCGGTGAAAGATATTAAAAGAAAAGTAAGCAGTGAGAGAGTTACAAATTTAAAAGAGAGGTTTTTCATCTTTTGTATTTGTTCCGACAATAATAAAAATATGGTTCAGTTTCCCTTTTTTGAAAAGAGGTATCGCTTCGCCTCTTGTGAAAAGTATGTTCCCTTCATCTTCTTTCAGAGAGCTTATGATCCCTATCGGTAGATATGGAATGCTGTAATTTTCACTCAGATTGGCACTCAGCAGCTTTTTCCCGTCGGCGGATGGAATGTTGCAGACCTTGTCAAGAAACAGTATTGAAAGCGACTGCCCGTTGCCTTTAAGTATCGCTGTGCATTCCTCTCTGTTCTCAAGAACTGCGGGAATAGTAAACTGTTTTGATGTTATAAGTTCAACTTCAGCCCTTGATGTGTGAAAGCTGGACACCAGACCGACAAGTCCCATACTTGAGACCACTGTTGCTTTTTCAGCCATAAGCTTTGAATATTCTTGAGGAAAGCTGACTACTATCCTGTTGGGGTTTATGTCTGAGAAGTTAAGTATTCTGGCGGGGATTATCGTATATTTTCCGTAGCTGTCCTTTAATTTTAATAGTTTTGAAAGCTCTTCATTTTCTTTTTTGATAGCTTCATTCATTATCAGACGGACTTTGAGTTCTGAGATCTCGCGCTCAAGTTCAATATTCTTCTTTCCCACATTTTTCAGTCCGATAATGATCTGTACAGTATTTCTTACAGTTTCTATCTGATGCTGAAAGAACGATTTCATGCTGTCGGCTGCAACTGATCTGGGAGTGTATTCAAGAATAAAATTAGGTATTGCGAAAGCAAGTACGATGGAAACCGCCAGGATATATAGAAAGATTTTTTTTCTGTTCAAATCAATACAGTGAAATGGTTTTCAAAAGTGAAATATTTTCAAGTATTTTGCCGGTTCCCATAACAACAGACTTCAAAGGATCATCGGCAATAATTACGGGAAGATTGGTCTCTTCCCTTAAAAGAATATCGAGGTTTTTCAAAAGAGCACCGCCGCCTGCAAGGACGATCCCTTTGTCAACGATATCTGCGGCAAGTTCGGGGGGAGTGTTCTCAAGAACGGTCTTGACTGCGGAAACGATAGCTTTAACGACCTCTTCAAGCGCTTCCCTTATTTCGTCGCTGTTGATCTCGATCGTCTTGGGCACTCCGGCAATAAGGTCAAGACCCTTAACTTCCATGAATTCCTTGGTTTCATCAGGGTATGCATTGCCGATCGTCCACTTGATCTGTTCAGCCATTCTTTCACCGATGGCGAGATTATATTTCTTTTTTATGTAGTCAATGATGCTTTCATCCATTTTGTCACCGGCCGATTTTACCGATTTTGAATAAACAATGCCGGCGAGCGAGATGACGGCAACTTCTGTTGTGCCTCCGCCGATGTCAACTATCATGTTCCCTGTCGGTTCAGTTACAGGCATGTTCGCCCCTACTGCCGCCGCCATCGGCTGCTCAATGAGGAAAACTTCTCTTGCACCGGCTCCGAGCGCCGCTTCCTTAACAGTTCTTTTTTCAACTTCAGTTATGCCGTAAGGAACTCCTATTGCGATCCTCGGTTTTATGAAGCTTCCGTTTCTGTATGCATGTCTGATGAAATACCTGAGCATCTGGTGCGCAACTTCAAAATCTGCAATGACACCGTCTTTGAGAGGCCTTATGACACTTATGTTTACCGGCGCTTTACCGATCATTTCCTTTGCTTCTCTACCCACAGCCCTGACAGATTTTGCCCCTCTTGAATCCTTTTCCTGCACGGCAACAACGCTCGGCTCATTTGCTACGATGCCGATCCCTTTGACATATATCAGCGTATTGGCAGTTCCAAGATCAATTGCAATGTCGCTTGTAAATATCGATAATAAATTGTCGATCTTAAACATTTTTAGTAATCTCTCTAAATTAAGTTTGAACAAAAAAAACGGATTAGAGTATATGTGTTTAATGTAGCAAAGTAAAGAAGTTTTTTATTTCATTTTGTTGTAAGCAAATATCTTGCCAACCCCTTTTTTATAGTTTATAATGCCTTCGAAATTTCTTTGGTGGAAAGATGGCCCCTTCGATAAAACTTCAACAGAGTCTGGTTCAGAAACAGGAACTGAAAATGACCGTTCAAATGAGGCAGAGCATAGAAATGCTTCTGAAACCGGCATTTGAGCTCAGAGATATGATACTTGCCGAGGCGGAAGAGAACCCTTTCCTTGAGATCGAGGAGTGGGGGGACGGAAACGACGATGATGTTGTCCATGGACCGGTTGAGCCGGTTGAAGAGTCCTTGCAGGACAATGGGGACCCTTCGCCCTTGAAGATCGGGGATGAAAATGCCGATATGAGTGATATTCTTGCTGAATTTGATTGGGATCAGGTGAGAGAGAGCTCATCCAACAGCTTCGGAGAGACCATCGTCAGGAAGAAGAATGACAGCAGCGATGATTTCAGTTTTGAGGATTTTGTTCCTGCAAGCGAAAGTTTCAACCAGTTCCTTGATTTTCAGATATGTTCGCTTCAGGTCACTTCTGTGTTGAAAGACATAATGATATACATGACTTACAATCTTAACGAAAAAGGTTTTCTTGAAGATAGCGATGCAAGCGTGGCAGAGATGACCGGATCGGAAGTGACTGATGTGGAGAAAGCAAGGCAGCTTCTTAAATTGATGGATCCGAAAGGATGCGGGTGTCATGATCTTGTTGACTATCTGAGGTTTATGTTCACTGAAGTGATGAAAGATGATGTTCCTGACAGGTTCTCTCTTTCCGTCCAGAAGCTTTTTCATGATGAAGATATGCTGGAGCTTCTGATAAAAAAGAATTTTGATTCACTTTGCGAAAAACTTTCGCTTGACAAGGAAGATCTTACTGAGCTTCTCCAGTTTTTCAGGAAAGGAGTTTCCCCTTATCCTTCATTCGGATATGAAAAGATCAACACTGAATTTGTGAGACCCGATATTAAAGTGTTTATGGTGAACGGGGAGCCGGTTATCCAGATCGAAGACAAAATGCTCCCTTCTGTTGTCCTGAAAACAGAGGTGTTCCTTGAAAAGCTCAATACTGCAAAAACACGCGAAGACCGTAGATTTATGAAGGAGAAATATAGAAACGCCGAATGGATCATAAAAAGCATAAGCGAAAGGAACAGAACGCTTTATCAGGTTGCGGCGAGCATTTTCAATTATCAGAAATCATTTCTTGAACTGGGAGAGAATTTCCTTAAACCGCTTACGCTTAAAGATGTTTCCGATGACATCGACCGGCATCCCGCCACTGTTTCAAGACTTACCAATGGAAAATATGCTGAGACTCCTCATGGAATATACGAACTGAAATATTTTTTCGTCAAACAGGTCAATGATAACCTTACGACTAACAAGCGTCTTGAACAGATGATAACTGAAATAGTCGAAAAGGAGGACAGGAACAATCCTCTCAGCGATGATGACATAACAAATCTTCTCTCAAGGGAGGGTGTTGAAGTTGCAAGACGGACTGTTGCAAAATACAGATCCAAGCTTAATATACCGCTTGCGAGGGAGAGAAAGAGAAACTACCAGTTTTCTAAGGGGAATTAAATTTGTGCAGAATTGAAGCTTACATAAAAAAAGAACTTGTGCATTGCAAGGTTCCAATAAAAACTAAAGACGGGCTCTTTCGGTATCTGTCTGATATCGTTGAAGAAGTTGCAGGCGTTTCTTCTGAAACGGTTCTTGAAAGCATTCAGGAAAGGGAGTCTTTCGGTTCAACGGGCATAGGTCACGGAGTTGCCATCCCTCACGGAAGAATACCCGGCTGCAGGGAAGTTGTTATCCATGTTCTCACGCTCAGCGGAAAAATTCCATACGGCAGCATAGATGGCGAGGGGGTAAGTCTGGTTTTCATGCTTGCTGTCCCGGAAGGCAACAATCTGCTTTATCTTAAGCTTCTGAGCAGGATCTCAATAATATGTAACGACAGCAGCATAAGAGACATGCTGATCAATGCAAAAAGCCAGGAAGAAATGATACGGATCATCAAGGAGGTGCCCTGATGCCTACATCCGGTTCGCTCAATCTTTTCGAGCTCCTTAACAGTCCGGAGCTTGAACTTTCACTTGAAAACATGAATGAAGAGAAGTTGCGCAAAATTGAAGTGCACGACAACAGGGTTCAGGTTGTGGGGCTTTCAATAGCGGGGTTTGTAGATCACCTTTACAAAGACAGGATACAACTGTTCGGAAAGAGTGAAATGGATTATCTGGATCATCTCAAACCGAAAGACCGTTTAAAAATGTCTGACACTTTTCTTAAGGAAAGACCGATACTTGTAATATTCACTCATCCTATCAAGCCGCCTGATTATTTCAGTCATGCCGCTTTGAAGTATAAAGTCCCCCTCATGTCAACATCTATGACATCAAGTGTCTTTGTTGATTACATCAGGGGATTTCTTGCAGCAAAGCTTTCTGTCTATACCACTTTACATGCCCAGCTTATTGATGTTCTCGGTGTCGGGATGCTCATAATGGGAGAGAGCGGAGTCGGAAAAAGTGAAACGAGTCTCGATCTTGTCATGAGAGGGCACAAACTGATAGCAGATGATGTAGTTGAAATAAAGCATATTCCGCCTGACCGGCTTCTGGGCGGCTGCAACGAAATGATGAAAAGTCTTATCGAAATAAGAGGCATCGGCATTGTCGATCTTCAGCAGATGTTCGGCATAACCTCTGTCGCCGCTGAAAAAGAGATCGACTGCATAGTGCGGTTGGCACTCTGGGATGAAAAACACCACTTTGAGTACGAAAGGGTTGGAAGCACTGCAAATTATTACGAAATACTCGGGGTGAAAAAGCCGTACTATGTTATTCCGGTAAGGAACGGGTCCAATCTGAGTTCGATAATGGAAGCGACTGCAAGAGATTATCTGCTCAAGAAAATGGGTATTAATGCTGCGGAGCAGTTTGAAAATAAACTTTCCGAAAAACTTAAGAAAATCGGAGGAAACTGATGTATTCTTTTATTTTTATCACTCATGGCGACCTGGGCAGGACAATGCTTGACATCGCTTCACGGATAATGGACGAGGATGTTTCTGAGGGTTGCCGGCTTTTTACCATAGACTTTGCGATGGTGACTGAACTGGAAGAGATCAAGAACAACATAAAGGCCGCTGCTGAAAAATTCATTGCGGAGGGGCGGAAAGTCATTATTTTTGTTGATCTTTTCGGAGGAAGTCCTTCAAATATCGCTTTCACCATCGCCAAAAACGAGAATGTTGATGTTCTCAGCGGAGTAAATCTTTCGATGGTGATGTATGCAATAGAGCACAGAAACAGCGGGAAAACGCTTCCTGTCATGGTAGAGGGGATAATGAAGAGCGGTCTGCAGAACATTACAAGTGCAAAAAAACTTCTTGAATCAAGGGAAAAGAAATGAAAGATATTGAACTTAAGATAACGAACAAACTCGGAATGCATGCCAGAGCGGCGAGCATGTTTGTGAAAACTGCTGAAAAATATAAATGCAGAGTCGAGATGGAAAAGGACGGTGTGAGGGTCAATGCAAAAAGCATTATGGGAATTCTTATGCTGGCGGCTCCTGTCGGAAGTGTTATCCGGCTCATTACTGAAGGCGAAAAAGAGGAAGAGTGTCTGAAGGAGCTGGCAGACCTTATTGTGAATAAATTCGGTGAAGGGGAGTGATTTGAGAGAACGGGTGCTTCTCAAAGGGGAAAAAATATCAAGCGGTATCGGTATAGGCAGACTTTTTTTCATTGACAGAAAGTTTGTTTCAATTCCTCACATTTCTCTTGCAGGCGGTAAAGAAGCGGTTCTTAACGAAATTGAAAGGTTCAAAAAAGCTGTTTCAAGCTCGGAACACGAACTAGCAAAGATAATATCTGATAAAAAGACCCCCGGTCAGACAAGATCAATTCTTGAAGTTCACAGGATGATGCTTACAGATCCGACAGTTTCGGAACTTGTCCTTAAGACTGTGACTGAAAAGAAGATAAATGCCGAGTGGGCGGTGCTTGATGTTTTCAGCGGGCTTGTTGAAATGCTTGACCGGAGCAGTTCAGGTTACTATATCAAAGCAAAGATAGTTGACCTTGAAGTGATAAGAGACAAACTGATATCACAGTTGACAGGAGGCGTTTCACCTACTGTTCTTGAGATGCCGGAAGAAGATCTTGTTATCTGTTCGCACTCTCTGACAGTAAGCGAACTCAACTATTTTTCTCAATTTCCAAATGTTAAAGGGATAGTTCTTGAATCACCGGGAGGTGTCAGCCATCTTACAGTAGTTCTCCGGGCACTTGAGATCCCTGCCGTCATGGGAGTCCCTTCGCTTATATCAAGCATAGATTACGGTGACATTGTTATTGTTGACGGAGTTAACGGGGAAGTTGTTCTGAGACCTGACAGAAGTGAGATCAAAGATGCAATAAGGAAAAACAAAAGGTTTGAAAAATATTTTGCCAGATTTCTTGAAAATGTTGAAACACCCTCTGTTTCAAAGGATGGCCGCATACTCAAAATCGGCGGCAACATTGATCAGCCGGGTGAGGTTCCGTTCGTAAAGAAATACGGAGGCGAGTTCATCGGACTTTTCAGGACTGAACTCATGTTCCCTGAAAAACAGGTTGTCCCGAGTGAAGAGAGACATTATGAGATATATTCGCAGGTACTTCATTTTGCAAACCCGCTGAGAGCGACCATAAGGATATTCGATTTCGGAGAGGATAAGGAAGGAGCCATAGTTCACAAGGGATTTATGGGGATGCGCGGCATCCGGCTCTGTAAAAGAAGACCCGATGTGTTCATTCCGCAGATAAGGGGACTTATCAGGGCGGCGGAACAGGGCAATCTCAACATTCTTCTCCCTTTTGTAAGCAATGTGCATGAAGTTGATGATTTTAAGGAGCTTCTGTTCAAGGAGGCGGCAAAGATGGGGCTTAGCCGCAATCTTGACAATGTCGAGCTCGGTGCGATGATAGAAGTCCCTTCAGCGATATTCATTGCCGAACAGATCGCAAAAGAGGTCAGCTTTTTCAGTGTCGGAACTAATGATCTCATTCAGTATCTTATGGCTGTCGAAAGGAAAGATCAGTATTCATCAGATTATTTTTCCCATTTTCATCCTTCAGTCATCAGGGTTCTTTTCAATCTTGCCCATATTGCAAAAGAGCAGGGGAAAGAGATCTCGATATGCGGTGAAATGGCCGCTGACAGATATTTTCCGTTAGTATTTCTTGCGATGGGGATATCGTCTCTTAGCATGAGCCCTATCTCAATTCCGATAGTAAAGAAGATCATTAAGTGCGGCTATGTAAAAGAAGGCGATATGATGCTGAAAAAAATGCTTGTAGCAAAAAAGAACAGTCAAATAATTAAAATTATGAGAGATTTTATGGTTGACAGATATCCACACATATTTACCGAAACATGGAACAACAATTAAAAAGGAGGCAGAAATGACATTCAAATCGATTTCCAGTTTTATTGAAATGGCAAAAGCCGGTGAAAAAAGGAAAATTGCTGTTGCGGCCGCGGAAGATGAGCCAGTCCTTATGGCTGTGAAGAACGCCATTGCCGAAGGGATCGTTGAGCCGATCCTTGTCGGAGACGAAAAACAGATCAGAGAGATTTCGGCAAAAATAGATTTTTCTCTTGACGGAATAGAGATAATCAACGAATTAAAGCCCGCTAATGCATGCAGGAAAGCGGTGGCGCTTATAAAAGAAAAGAAGGCGGGGATACTTATGAAAGGTCTTGTAGGTACTGCGGATCTTCTGAAGGCGGTACTTGACAAGGAGAACGGTCTCAGAAAAGGATCGGTGATAAGTCATATCGCATTTTTTGAAAGCCCTTATTACCACAAGGTTTTCATTGTTACAGATGCGGCAATGAATGTGGCTCCGGAATTTAAGGAAAAGGTTGCAATTGTAGAAAATGCAGTAGATGCCTGCCACCGTCTCGGACTTGAAAAACCGAAAGTTGCAGTAATAGGCGCAGTAGAGGTTATAAATGAGAAAATGGAAGCAACCGTACATGCCGGAATGCTTACAATGATGAACAAAAGGGGTCAGATAAAAGGTTGCATAATCGACGGTCCTTTCGCTCTTGATAATGCAGTTTCAAAAGAAGCGTGTCATCACAAAAAGATAGAAACAGAAGTGGGCGGTGATGCTGATATTCTGATGTGTCCCGATATCGAAGCGGCGAATGTTCTCTATAAGTGTTTGAATTTCCTGGGCGGAGCTGAATCAGCCGCTGTTATCATGGGGGCCAGTGTTCCGATCGTTCTTACAAGCAGAGCCGATAGCGAAAAGAGCAAACTTAATTCGATCGCGCTTGCCGCGGCAATGAAATAGGGAGGTTGTAATGAAAATACTTGCAATAAACCCGGGATCAACCTCAACAAAAATAGCAGTTTTTGAAGATACGAAAGAGATTATGACACAGAACATAAAGCACACAACTGAAGAGCTGAAGGATTTTTCCCATATTTTTGAGCAGTTCGATTTCAGAAAGAGTGTCATAATAGATGAGCTGTGCAAAAAAGGATTTGATCTCAAGTCATTTGATGCAGTAGTAGGTAGAGGAGGTCTTTTGAAACCGCTTCCCGGAGGTGTTTATAAAGTCAATCAGAAAATGATCGATGAACTCAGAGAAGCAAAAATGGGCGACCATGCTTCAAATCTCGGTGCACCGATAGCAATGGAAATAGCAAAGGCGGCTGGAGAGCAGACCTGTGCATATATTATTGACCCGGTAGTTGTTGATGAAATGGAAGATATCGCCCGTATTTCAGGGATGCCCGAAATATCAAGGATAAGCATTTTTCACGCATTGAACCAGAAAGCTGTCGGAAGAAAATATGCAAGAGAAAAAAATAAGAAATATGAAGAACTTAATCTTATAATTGCGCATCTTGGCGGAGGTATTTCGGTCGGTGCACACAAAAAAGGTAAAGTTGTGGATGTAAACAATGCTCTGAACGGTGAAGGGCCTTTTTCACCTGAAAGAAGCGGCGGAATTCCTTCAGGACAGCTTACAAAACTCTGTTTCTCAGGAAAGTTCACCTCAGCAGAAATTCACAAAAAGATAAAAGGCGAAGGCGGGCTTGTAGCATATCTTGGAACGAACAATGCCTACGAAGTCGAGAAAAAGGTGGCTGCAGGTGATAAGCACGCTGAACTCATTTACCGTGCGATGGCATATCAGATCTCAAAGGAGATAGGGCTCCTTGCAACGGTTCTGAAGGGTGAAGTCGATGCAATAATCCTGACCGGCGGCGTTGCATATGACAAGGGATTTGTTGCATGGATAAAGGAGCATGTAAGTTTCATCGCTGAAGTTGTTGTATATCCGGGTGAAGATGAAATGACAGCGCTTGCGGAAGGTTGCTATTACGGCATAAAAGGAGAAATAACTGTTAGAGATTATGAATAGGTCTTGTTTACTATTCTTTTTTATACTGGCTGTTATAAGCGGATGCAGTGATACCGTTATAAAAAAGGATCTTCTCAAACCCGGTTTTTATGAATTGTGCTACAGTTTCCCCAAACTGCCTGAAAATACAAACGAAAATGACATAAGAACAGCTTCTGAAGCATACGAGGAACATTTAACCGGCAACGGGATAACGGTTCTCAAAAGAAGGTATGCGGCTGATTCTGTCTGCTACTTTACAGATTCCATCAAAGATCTTTCTCTTCCCCGCGTAGAGCTTGAGAACAATATTTCACAGTATCTCCTCACGGCCTATTTCAATAGTGAGCATAGTTCACTTTACGGAGTTTTCCAGGGGAAGAGGAGATCGGAAAAGATCACCGACAACATACCGTTTTTAAGAAAACTTCCGATATATATTGAAAAACAGGAAGGTCTTGTAATATCAGGGACTAACAGGAAAATGCTTTTTGTGGCGAGGTATCTTGATGTTCTTGAGATAGAGAATGAATTCGGCTTCAATGACAAAGGGAGAATGGTCATCAGTGTCAGATCTGACGAATCAGAGAGGTGGAAGATGATACCGTTCCTTTTCGATCTTCTCAATCTCGATGAATTTGTATCACTTCTTCCGGGTGATTATGCGGTTCTGAACGAATGCAGAGAGGAAAAAGTCTCTCTGAAGCTCAGCATACCGGCATGGGCGGTTTATTCTGTGCCTGTTGCAAAAGACAAAGGTGTCGTAAATGAAGATGCCCTGGTCTTTTCTGTCAGCTCGATGTCGCTTCCATTTGATGAAGAGACGCTGCTGAAGTATTTTTATTCACTTTCAAAGAGCTATCTTCTTCCTCCTTCGAGCGGACTTTACTACTCACCTAACTTTAAAGGTTCAAATGTGAGTCCGACAGTTCTTCTTTTTTCATCGGAACTTGCCATATCGGGGGAATACATTATTTCTCCCGAGATGATATATATGTGGGTCTCTTCCGTAAAAACCCAGCTTGAACAGTTCCCTGATTCTTTCTATGCGAATCTTCTTGCACTTAAAATTGCAAGAAAGCTTTATACAGGTACTCCTTCTTTTCTGGGCGGATCTGAGCTCGTAAACAAAACTACGGCAGTCCCTTTTGAAAATATTGCAAAAATGCTTTTTCACACAGGAAATGTGACTGTTTTCGGCTCCATCAGCAGTTCGCTATACCTTTATAACGGAGACATTATAAGCGAGTTCTCCAATTTGATAGAAATGCAGAAGGCGGCAAGAGTGAAAGCCCTTTTCGGTTCACCCGAAAACAGCGACCGTTCCATAATCTCATTTGTCGTAAGATCGGCAAATGCGGAAGTGCTTACCGGCAGAATAGGGGATGATCTGAAAAAAGAGGGATTTGATCCGATACATCTTCTGTTTGAGCAGGTCTCATTGAATGATGCATGGGGATCGGTCTCGGTTTCTGTTGATAATAAAAGTGAAAAGAAGATTCTTGACCTGTATGAAAAAAAGTTTAAATTATTAAACAACACAATGTCAATCGGAGTTTACCGTGTCGCAAAAGAAGAATGATGCTGTTAAAAAAAAGAAAAAGGGCTCCGGTGAAGGATCAAACGAAAAAAAACTGATCATTATTGAAATATCTGCCGCGTTTGTTTTTCTTTCTGCCATATTCCTGTGGTTTTCTCTGGCCAATTTTTCGGCAAAGTCGGTAAGGAGCGGGTTTTTTACAGGCACCATGGGGTATGATGCCGCACACTCGCTGATAAATTTATTCGGAATAGTTTCGTTTTACATCCCTATACTTCTTGCTCTTACAATACTCTGTTTCATAAAGAGAGGGTTTATAAGGCATGTGATACTTAACTACTTGAATTTCTTTGTTCTTCTCCCTTTGTTCTGGATGATATCCGGTTATTATCGCTTTTACGGGATCAAAAATGAAAATTTTCTCGGAAAGCTCATATATGAAAATATTTTCCATTTATATCTGGGTAAAACGGGTTTTGTTCTTCTGGTAACATGCTGGATGATAATTTTTTCAATATTTTCATTCAATGTAAGCTATTTTTTCATTTTCAGAAAGATTGCGTGGTTCTGGAGCAGGTTCTTTAAGAAGGTTAAAGAGACAAAACTGATAGATAGAGATGATCAGGGGGAAGATGATATAGAAGAAAATGACGGCGTTGAAGAAGAGCGGACAGAAAGATTGAATGACAGGAATGAGTTCAGTTTTGAGCCGCCGCATGCTCCTGAAGATATTGAAGAAGAAGCAGCGGAGAAAGTTGTTGAGGAAAAGAAAATCACTAAAAGGAAAGATGATATTTCAGTAAGTATTGCAGAGCAGGATGGAACGGGAAAAGAAAGAAAGACCGTCAGAACGCATGTTGATTATACCGGCTATAAATTCCCGCCGCTTGATCTTCTCAAAGGCGAAGAGAAGGTGAAGGCCGAAAATGACAGAGAAAAGAAAGTGAGAGAAAGAGCGCTGCTTCTTGAAAGGAAGCTTCTTGAACACAGACTTAAGGTTGCAGTTCAGGGAGCAACAGTAGGACCTGTTGTTACAATGTATGAAGTGGAGCTGGGTGAAGGTGTGAGAGTGAACCAGGTAATGGCAATGGAGACTGATCTCGGTGTCGCTGTCGGAGGGCGAAAGATAAGGGTGGTTTCAAGTCTTCCGGGAAAACCGTACATCGGCATAGAAGTTCCCAATGATGACCGGCTGATGATCCGGCTCAAAACTATCTTAAGAAGCGATATGTTCGTTAAACAGAGCAAAACAGGGCTTCCTATCGCTCTTGGTCAGGATGTATCAGGCAAGCCGTTCGCCGCAAATCTGGTAAAAATGCCCCATCTTCTTGTTGCAGGTACGACAGGGAGCGGAAAGTCGGTCGGTATCAACACATTTATTGTTTCTCTGCTTTTCAGTTTAAAGCCGGATGAAGTTAAGTTCATCATGGTCGATCCTAAAGGTAATGAGTTCAATATTTATGAAGGAATTCCGCATCTCCTTCTTCCTGTGGTCGTAGACAGCAAAAAGGCGGCAAAGGCGCTTCAATGGGCGGTAAATGAAATGGAAGAGAGATTCCACCGTCTTGCAGAGAATATGGTGCGTGACATCGAGGCATACAATGAAAAGGTTGACAACATAAACAAAAATCTTGCCAATGTTGAGCACCACATGAAAAAGATGCCCTACATTGTCGTTGTAATTGACGAGTTCGCTGATCTGATGATGGTTGCGGGAAAGGATGTGGAGATCGCTGTTTCAAGAATAGCACAGAAGGCGAGGGCTGTCGGAATACATCTTATTATAGCGACACAGAGACCGACAAGGGATGTTGTAACTGGGCTTATCAAAGGAAATCTGCCGGTAAGAATTGCTTTCAGGGTTGCGTCAGCACTTGATTCAAGAACGATACTCGATTCCAACGGTGCCGAAATGCTTCTTGGTAACGGTGACATGCTTTACATTCCGCCAGGATCATCGGAAGCTGAAAGAGTTCACGGTGCTTTTGTCGGTACAGATGAAATAAAAAAGATAGTTAAATTCATTAAGGATCAGGTCGGTGATGATGTTGCGACGGATGATTCGATATTAGGTTCTTCGCCGATCGATTTTCTTGAAGATGAAGGTGAAGGCGGATATGGAGGCGAGAACGAAAAGGATCCGATGTACGATGAAATACTCGCCTATGTTCTTTCTACCGGAAAGTGCAGTGCAAGCATGCTTCAGAGAAAGTTCAAAATAGGGTATAACAGAGCCGCAAGGGCTGTTGAAGTGCTTGAGGCGCAAGGGATAGTTTCTCCGGCTGACGGAGCCAAACCCAGAACGGTTATAAACCCGAAAGAGGGCTGATCAGCCCTTTCTTAAATGATGTTTCCTTAAGAATGAGTCAACTGCTGAATACATGCATGGGATAAGTACAAGTGTTACAAGTGTTGAGAATGTGAGTCCGAAAACAACAGCAACTCCCATGGGGTTGAATATTTCGTGTGCCTCTCCTCTCATCAATGTAAGAGGTATCATGCCGAAAATAGTTGTCATAGCGGTCATCAGGATGGGGCGGAGTCGTCTTGAGCCGGAATATATGAGTGCCTCATCAGTTGTGAATCCGTGATTTTCTTTCTGAATTTTCGTGTAATCTATGAGAACTATGGCATTGTTTACAACGACTCCGACAAGAATTATCATCCCCAGGAATGCAGGTACAGAAAGTGTGTGTCCGGTCAGAAGAAGTCCGCCAAGGACACCGGTTATGGCAAAAGGTATTGAAAAGATTATAATAAAAGGATCAACGAACGATTCGAACTGAGCCGCCATCACAAGATAAACCAGGATTATTCCAAGAAGGAGAAGTTTTATGAGGTCAGCGGTGGTTTCCTGCTGATCTTTGAGACTGCCGCCGTAAATAACTTCAACATCAGCCGGCACCTCTGCAATCTTTAATGCCTTTTCAACTTCGACTCCCATTTTTCCTATTGCGGTGTTATCGGTGAGCCGTGCTCCTACGGTTACGATTCTTTCACGATTTTGTCTGTTTACTGAAAGGGCAGTGAGACCCTCTTTAACTTCTGCCACATCTTTAAGTTTAACAGTGGTTCCGTACATCGTTTTCAATTGAAGTTCCTTGAGCTGTTCAAGGTTTGATCGATCTGATTTTTTATATTTTACCATTATTTCAAATTCATCACCGTCCTTTCTGTAAACCGATGCAGTGTCACCGTAAAAAGCACTTCTTACTGCTGATGCGATCATTGCAGTTTTAAGCCCTACCTGACTTGCCCTTATGCGGTCTATTTTTACTTCGATCTCGGGTTTCAGAGAATCAGCATCGTTGGATATATCGCTGAGTCCTTGTATTTTTTCGAGCTCATTCTGGAATCTTTCAGCCACAG
>JAGOEX010000202.1 GCA_017997475.1 bacterium | reverse complement strand
ACAACGCAAGAAGCGAGCAGGGAACACTTATCGCATCGGGCTTTATTGCAGGCGGTGCCTTAATGGGAGTCACAGCGGCGATAATCCGTTTTGCGGGATTCAACTTCGTCAACGAACACTGGTTTGAGTCAAATGGAGCACAGTGGCTTGGAATCGTGATGTTCCTTGCACTTTGCGTATATATGGTCTGGCACACTCTCAAGGCAAAGATCGAAGAGTAAAACCTTGATTTTTTAACTATATTAGTATAATTATCACCATTAAATTTCTTTTCGCGGAGTGGACTCTTGAAAAATCTTTTCAGAAATTGTGTGATTTTTGTGTGGTTTTTTGCTGTGTTTGGATGCGGAACGGCACCTGTTGCAAAGCCGGAATGGACCAAACAGAACGGACATGCGAGCTTTAACGGCTCTGTTTATGTAGTCGGCCGTTCTGACGGTAAACAGACTGAAAAAGAGGCGTTGGACTCAGCATTCATTACGGCTCTTGGCGATCTCAATCTATATTTCGGGGTTTCTGTCAACGCGACTCTGGAAGATGTTGAGTCAGAGACAGACGGTGTCTATTCATACTCGCTTAAAAAGAACAGTGTGATCACCGGGGCTCCGATTAAGATCAATAAATTCAATAAAACCAATGTGTTCACCGAAAAAGTTGATGGAATGTTCAACGGCTATGTTCAGATAGCTGTTCCTGTCGATGAGGCGGCAAGGATCACAAAAGAGATAAAGGGCATGACTGGATATAAAGTTATTCCTGCAAGAGCCGGTCATGAGGACATACTGAGCGATTTTGTGAGACAGTGGTCACAGAAAAAAGGATTGAAAATAGCCGGCTCGGCTCTTCCCGTAGATGACAATGTGTCAATTGATGAGATCGCAAAAAAATCTGACACAGCATATTTCATTGTCGTAAAAGGTGAAGTTGAAGAGCCGAAACAGGACGGCAAGGTATTTATTACAAAAGTGAAAGTGATCATCAGACAGTTCTCGCTTGTTGAAGGAAGAGAGCTTAATACGATAGTTGAAGAGATGAAATGGGGTGAATATACACCGGAAGAAGCAGTTGATAAGGGGATGAAGAAACTTGTACAGAAAATGCTGGCACAATAAATAAACTGGAGGAAACGATGAAAAAACTTTTTGCGGTGGTGATCATTCTGCTCTGTCTGTTTCAGGTCTACGGCAGCAATGATAAAAAAGCGTACAATTTTATCAGCTATGATCTCAACGGAAATTTTTTCAATTTGAAAGCATTTAAAGAAAAAACGAAAGCAAAGTATTATGTCGTCGATTTTTTCAGCATAGTCTGTGAACCTTGCAAGAAGGCACTTCCCGACTGGGAGAAAGAATACCCGGAACTTCAGAAAAAAGGTGTCGAAATGGTCGTTGTTGCCCTTCCTTCGGATAAAATGAAAGCCAAAGATGAAAAACCGCTTGTGAAAGAATATTTTGAAACCAACAAGGTAAGTTTCCAGGTTATGTACGATCTTTTTTATGCGGTCGGTGACAAGTTCGGTGTTTCAAAAACGGAGCATGAAAAGACGACAGTCGAAGTTCCGATGGTATTTCTGCTTAACGACGAGTTCAAAATTGTTAAGAAATCAACAAAACATATTGAAATTCTTGAAGAAATTAAAAAATTGACATCGGAGGTCAAAAAGTGAGAAAACTTAAATTACTGTTTCTGACATTTGTTTTTCTGATAATTCCGTTAATTGCCGGTGCGGCTGAAAAGGACCGTCTTGCCGTAATGGATATTCAGGACAGCGAAAATATTTTTGACGCCAAGACTCAAATTAAATTTACAGATTATATCTTTACAAAATTCCAGATAACCGGTGTCTACTGGATGATCCCGAAAGCCGACAGGGATACTGCTCTCGAACAGGCAATTGCCGACACAGCGGAAGGGAGCAGAAAACAGTGTGTAGATGAAAAATGTCAGATATCTCTAACTGCACAGCTTCAGGCAAATTTTCTTATAAATACCGAGATCAAGAAACTTTACGAAGGGACTTGCCAGATCAGCATAAGAAAATTCGATGTTGAAAAAAGGGCCGGCGTTGATGCATGGGAGGAAAAGTTCGATTGTACAGACAAAGGCATTTACGGTGCGATCGACAGCTTTAATTTTACCGGCAAAAAGAGTGCTTTCCAGGCAGGAAGAATATCTGAAGAAGCTCTCAACATGAATGTCGAAGCGGAAGACGGCACAATTGTCAAGATAGTTACTGAACCGACTGAGGCGATAGTTCTTGTTGACGGGATAATGATATGTCAGAAAACCCCGTGTTCCAAAATGATAGCTTTCGGAAAGCATCAGGTAACGATCCAGAAGGAAAATTATGTTCCTCACCAGAAGGAATATGATGTGAAAGCCGGTCTTGCCCTGAATCTGATACTTGAGCCGAATTTTGGATGGGTGACAATAAATTCTGAACCGTCGGGAATGGAAATCGAGCTTGACGGGAAAGACCTGGGTGTGACACCAATCTCAAAAAGGATCATTGAGACAGGAGGTCATCAGGCACAGACAAAAAACAAATGCCACTACAATGAAATGGAAAAATTCGTCATCAAAAGAGGCGAAGACAAGGTCATAACTTTTAAGATGAATCCAAGAGAATCAGCACTCAAAGTTACAGCCAAAGATGAACAGGACAACGATCTTGAAGCTGAAGTCATGGTTGACGGAAATCCTGTAGGAAAAACAC
Source organism: bacterium (assembly GCA_017997475.1). GTDB lineage: Bacteria > UBP6 > UBA1177 > UBA1177 > UBA1177 > JAGOEX01. Next base: position 2,148 of record JAGOEX010000202.1, on the reverse strand, counting down.
CCAAAACATGGAAAGTTCCGTTATGCAGTGACAATATATATGTCAAAGCCGATGTGGGGGAATTCACGCAGAAACTTTCACTCACAGAAGGAGAGATCAAGGTAGTTGATGCTGTTCTTAAAAAAGCAGTAGTTTATACTCCTCCTCCAGCATCAACAGCTCCGGCATACAACAACTATAACTATGATTACAGTTCAAGAAGAAGCGGGTCTGGAAAGTTCAATCTACACGGACTTATGAGCATTCCCGTAGGCGGTGTTTTTGACAAGGCGTTCTATATCGGTATTGATTTCGGTCTTGAGATCGGTGTGGGTAGCGGTAGCAAAGCTGATTACCACCGTTTTTTCTCGTGGTCAATTCTTGCCAGAATGGGAATTGTATCTGATTTCAACTTTGATAAAGGTTTCCTTGGAATGAGATCGTTTGATTTCAAACTTAACACCAAGCTCAATTTCTGGTATCTTGCGGGAGGCGGTCCTCAGGTCGAAGCTCTTCTTGGAACAACAGGTTATCCAAATAAGTATCTTGTGGGTGTTTCCATGTGGGCGATTAATCTGCCGATTTATCTGTGGACAGATGACAGGTCGGGTTTCAACATAACACTTCTGAATGTTGACATGGGCTGGGATTATAATGCTGACTACAAGAAAGGGCAGATAGTTTTCTACACAAGTTTTGAATTCATGTTTCATTAAGGAGGAGAAAAATGATAAATAAATTTATAACGATACTGTTGACAGCAGCGATGTTTCTGGCAATTTTCTCCGCATGTGAAGAAACCGATTTCAAAGGTCTTTATGCTCCGAAAAAGCCAGGTGATACAAGAACTTATGAATGCAAAGACAAGCCGGGCGGCGAAGGTTACGCATGGAACGGTGTTTCAGAGTATGAGCAGATCTGGAACGGGTCATCATGGGAGCCGGCTGATGACCCGGACACTGAATACGGCGATAAGTTCTATCCAAGTAGTACAAGCTGTCAGTTTACTTGCGCAACTTGTTACACCTGGAATTACAGCGAATGTGTTTCCAATCCGAACTGTGTAACCAGAACTTATTACTGCCAGCCGAAACCGGAAGGAGAGGAATACGAATGGAATACTGTTTCGGAATATAAGCAGGAATCAACTGATCAGGGAGCGTCATACTATCCGCCAGACGATCCGACAACTGAATACAGTGATACTCCAAGCACCACAAGCTGTCAGTTCAGATGTGCCCAGGGATTCATCTGGAACGGTTCTGCCTGCACGAAAGCGGCTACGGGTTCAAGAACTTATGAGTGCCCGGATCCTCTCCCCGATACAAATGGTGCATACATCTGGAATACAGCACAGAGCTATAATCAGGAAACTTATGATGACGGTGTGACTTGGAATCCGCCGGATGATCCGGAAACAGAATATAACGAAGAGGGAAGCGTAACAAGCTGCCGTTTCAAGTGCAATACAGGATATTCATGGAACGGATCGGAATGTGTTTATGTGAACTGGGAATCTGCAGTAGGGTACCAGTGGCTTAAAGCTCCCAATGGAATGACTTATGAGGATGCTAACACATTCTGCTCAAATAACGGTGGATATATTCCTGCAATAGACCAGCTTAAACAGCTTATTCAAAATTGTAGCCAAACAGTTTACGGTGGAACATGCACTGCGACTAATTCATGTGTTTCATGGTCATCATGCAGAAATGCAGATTGTGATGGATGTACTATGCAAAGTTCTGGATATTATTCTGTTTTTGGTGATGAAAGCTGGTTCTGGTCTTCAACTCAGTTGTCAGATCAGGAGGCAGCAGCATATACTATAAATTTTGATACCGGTGCAATCAATATGAGTGTTATAAATAGTACTTATACTGGTAATGTCCGTTGCATAAAATAGTTTCATAATGACATTTAATTTCTTTGCAACATGTCCCAGAGGTCTTGAAGTTCCCCTAATCAATGAACTTTCAGAAATTTCTGCAGCGGATATTAAAAAAGATGACGGTGGTGTTCATTTTTCAGGAGACATATCAGTATGTTACAAAGCGAATCTCTTTGTCCGCACTGCCGGCAGGGTCTATTGGAAAGTTTCATCGTCAGAATACAGAAACGAGCAGGATATTTATGATCTTGCATATTTAATTCCGTGGCATAAGTGGT
>JAGOEX010000201.1 GCA_017997475.1 bacterium | reverse complement strand
AGATGCCGACACGGCTGTGGCTGATAAAGATTCTGTTGCATTCATTGATTCTGATACTCAGGATGAAGATAAAACATTTGATACTGACTCATCAAATGATACAGATGCAGATAATGATTCTGAAACACCTGATGTCGACATGTACTGTCCGATAGCAATTAATGCGCAATATCCTTATTTCAGAGAAGACGGCACAATCCATTTCTGCCGTCCATGCGACACCCCTGATGAATATGATCCGCAGTGTGTAAAATCACTGTGGAAGGATCTGAATAAGGAAGTATACGACAAGTATAAAAACGGGGAGTTTGAAGACAATGAATACATTGCTGAATGTTATCCCTGGCCGTGTAAATGGAATGTAACTCCGACTCCGAATGAATTGGAGTCGACATCAGCTCATAAATGTGATATATTTCTAAATCCGAGAACATGGGCGAATGCCTTTTCAGGACACCGCAGACAAAGCAACATGGAAAATGGGAAGATAATGTTCAGAACAGATAATTATAGGATAAAAGCCCCTGAAACATCGACAGGATATCAGGGACAAAGATCGGTTGTTTACAACATAAGCACCGGGAAATATACAGTCATATCTGGTGCCTCTGGTTTTCCTCAATATATGAATGGAATGATTATAACAGATATTTCAGGGTCGTCAAAAACAAGTGAAACAACCCATGTTGTGTATTATTGGATAATATCAATTGAACATTACAAGGACAGCTATAAATACCGTGTGATTTATAACGATAAGGATAATCGAACATTTTTGGATACAGCTCCTTATATGACAGGCAAATGGACCATTATGGGTGTTAACCATCTGGACAAGGGAAGCAATCCGACAAGCGAAGGCAACCGTTCACTTATGTATGCAAAGACGGGGGAATGGAAATGGACAACACTTGCATACGGAAACCCAGACGGGAAAGCGGGAGAACTTTCAATTGCCGGAGATAAGGCAATGTTCTACCATTATGGTACGGATGCATCCTGGCTCTGTGATCTTTCAAAAAATCCGAAGAAAATCACGGATTGTAAAAGAATAGGTAAGGAAAATGAAGTTGCCGGATTTCCAAAATTTGATAGGGACAATCCGTACCGTATTGCCTATAGGCCTATGGCGGACGGAATACCGAGAAACCGTTTTGTTATAATGGATATATCACAAGATCCATGGAAGATAGAAAAAGAGTTTGATATTCCGCCAACTGAAGAAAAATATCTGAAGCTCCAGCTGACTGATTTCAAGTCAGACATCATGCTTTATAGAGAGGACATTGCAATAGACGGCGGCTATGACGGCAAGCTTTGTTATTACAGAATTGACAAAGGGAAAGTCTATTGTTCCAAACCGATAGAGGGGCAGACAAGTTATGGACATGGCTGGCCGGCATTTGAAGGAAAATATCTGTTCTGGCAACCTGCATATAAAGCAGGGTATATTCTCAGAGATATGGAGTGCTATTGCAAAGAAGAGAGTGTCTGCCCGTTTGAGGAATGATCCTGTCTTGTCCTGAAATATCCTGAACAGTTTTAATCAAAACAATATATTTTTTTGCCTTAACAGTTCAGGAGCAGTCCGAATATGCAAAATCGGACTTGAAAAAGTGACTGTTGTCGCCCTGATTTGCAAAAAAAGGCGAATTCATCCAGCTAAGATCATATTTTAACTTGTTTGGCGATCATTATATTTTTTCAGGAGGCATTAATGAATCAGATCTTTAAAATCCTTACAGTTTTTGTATTCAGTTTTGTTATTTTTTCATGCGGCACTGAAGATGAGGAATCAGAATCTGTTACAGACAACGAAACATCAGACAAATCGGAAATTTCTGATGATTTAGAAACTTCAGATGATTCAACAGAAAACGAAATTGAGACAGATAATGAAGAAGTCGCCGACAATGAAAACAGCAATGCAGTCTGCGGCAATTCAACAATTGAAGATGGTGAATCTTGCGACGGCGGAACTGTATCATGTGAAGCACTCGGCTCTCAATACGGTTACGGGATTGCTCCATGCAAATCTGACTGTACCGGTTTTGATACATCTGACTGCCCTTTAAAATCAGACGGTGCAAAACCTTACGGAAAGATGACAATTAATTTTAAGACCGACTTTATTTTTGACTATGACACTGCCGATTCTCAAGGTGACAGCTATTTTGATGCTCACCCGGAAGGGATAATGACAACTCCCGCATTCACTGGACTTTTCGGATACGGGAAAAATGCTCAAATACCTTTTGAAGGATCATCTGGCGATACAGCAGATGTTGTTGCATATCACTGGGATGACGGTGAAATTTATGTGGTTCAGCACATGTTCTCAGGTCAATCTGTTTCTGCACCGAGAATTTTGCTTATCGTAAATGATTCAATGAAAAAAGGCGATATTCTTGCAATGTGCCCCGACAAATCTTTTTTGCAGGTGATTCAGCTTACAAATTCAGGTTCAATAGACTGCCTTGTCGGCTTTGCACTTGATGAAACTCTGCCGCAGCTTTCAGTTGATGAAGCAACAGATATTACCGCAAAAGACGGCGGAAAACTTTACCTTTCAGGCAGTGACATAATAATTTATCATCCCACCGATACACCGGATGGAGACCTTTCTCAGCAGTTCATCAGTCAGGGGGCAAAGATTTGTCCTGTAGTTGAATAAACTGTCAGGATATACAAAATCGGACTAAAAATGTGAGGTGTTTCATGTTCAAGTCATTGTGTTTATTAGCTTTTATCTTCATCTCCTTTAATGTTTGCGGTTATGACACATTCTATTTTGACGGCAAGGGAAATCCCCAGTATTTCAAGGTTGTTGAGCCTGTTACTGCAAATTCATGGCCCATTGTCACTTTTTATGGCGGCAAGCCATCGCGGCTTAACGGAACAATAGGGATCACATTCAGAAATGAAATTCCCTTGGAAAAAAGGAAAGAGCTTTTCAAAAAGCACTCGCTCAATGTGATTTACCACGACTTGAGCGATCCTGACTATTATCTGCTGAACATGAAAAAAGGGGCTGATCCGTTTCAACTGTCTGTAAACATTTATAAAACAGGCCTCGTCAAGTGGGCTCAGCCCGACATGGAAGCACACCTTGAGATTGCAGGAATAGATGATGATGCAATGGATGACGAAGATATTATTGAGACAATGCCCGATCCGGTCATTCCGGATGACACTTGGTACACTCAATATCCGGTTGGAAAATGGCATCATGAAAAGATCCGGTCAAATTATGCATGGGCACTTGAAAAAGGGAGTCCCGACATAAAGATCGCAATAATTGATAACGGTGTCGACCTTGAACATGAAGATCTCAAAGAAAACATCGTTGCCGGCTCCGGCTGGAATTTCGTTGATGAAAATGACAATGCATCTTTTAAACCGCATACCGCTACAACTGCATATCAGTCAAGGATCGTCCTTGCACACGGAACAAGTGTTGCAGGCATTGCCGCCGCAAAAGGGAACAATTCAAAAGGTGTTGCAGGTATCTGCTGGGATTGCGGAATAATCCCTGTGAGGTTTCTTGATATGGATATCGGTACGGGCTATGTTGACACATTCCACAAAACATATCTGGCACTTAAACATGCTGTTGATCAGGGCGCTTCGGTCATAAACAACTCATGGGTCTGGTGGAATCAGCAGAGTTGCGCTCCGGTTCCTTTCAGTTCTTTTGTAGAACAGGCGGTTCAGTATGCGGCAAAGAACGGTCGTGACGGTAAAGGGACAATAATGGTGTGGGCTGCCGGCAACAATTTCTGTGATACTGAAAATGTAAAAAATTTTGATAACGACCACATTGTTGTAGTTTCAGCTTTAAGGCACAACACTCTTGATAACGGCAAAGGATATAAATCTATCTACAGCAACTACGGCAGGAGAATTGATGTTTCTGCTCCGGCAGGAGATCCCGATGATAACCCGCCGTACAAAGGAATTGTAACCTGCGATATTTCAAACGGGCTTGGCGGAGATGCCGGTCATTATGCGACAAATCCAGCATTTTCAGGCACTTCCGCAGCGGCTCCTGTCGTTTCAGGCGCAATTGCCCTGATGCTTTCTGCTAAACCTGAAATGAACATATTCGAGGCACTTCACTGCCTGAAAAAAGGGGCGGCGGCAGGTGTTGATAAAAGGATCCTTGACGGGGACATGGTTGATGACCACAACATCATAAATAAAGACCGCCAGATAATTGGGCAATGTGAATGGAATGACTTAAAAGACCCGTATTTTAATGTAGTTATGAAACACAACACCTGTTTTGGCTATGGCTATCTCGATGTTTATGAAATGGTAAAAATGGCTATAAATGACGAATGCACTTATGAACTTCCATTATGTACAAAAGATGAGGATTGTCCCGAAGATCAGCTCTGCAACACCGACACAGGACTTTGCGTTCTTGAGATCGGTTGTAAATCAGATGAGGACTGCCTGACATATCAGAAATGTGATATTGAAAGCGGTCTGTGTTATTTCCCCGAAAATCCCGACAACGGAAACGAAACACCTGACAATAACACAGAAGATCCCGATAATAATACGGAAATCCCCGACAGCAACACAACTCCCGACAACGGAAATAAAGATGACACATCAGAACTTCCTGATGAAACCAATGAAGAAACGGACAATATTTCAGAACAGCCCGACAATAACGGAATAGATGAATTCATTGAAGATGAATCTGTCGGCTGCGGATGTACTCTGATTTATTAAGAAACTAGTAGCAGTATCCCTGAATACAAGGCATTCCTGAACAACACTCACTAACACCTGCAACACACTGCTGACCTGCAGGAATACATTTTGCCGCATTGATTATCACGCCGGCTGAACATCCGCTTGTCG
>JAGOEX010000200.1 GCA_017997475.1 bacterium | reverse complement strand
TTTTATTATCGCAAACTCAACTTCATCAAGTTTCCCCGGCTTTTTCAAAATAGTGTCTGAAATCGCCACCTTGCCTACATCATGAAGCATTGCAGCTATCCTCATGTTGTCGGTATATGTTTTTATCTCATGTTCATCAACGCTGTTCTTTTTTGCCCACTGGCGATATATTTCAACACTGTATGCTCCGACCCTGTTGACATGACTGCCTGTCTCCATCGGATCACGAAGTTCAGCCATTTTTATCATTCTGAGAATCGTTTCTCTTGTTATTCTTGCTTTTTCGATCGCCGCCGAAGCGTTTGCCGCAAAAAATTTGACCACAGAAAGATCGTCGCTTTCAAATGCCACGGGAACATAATCGGAACCAATTTTGTTTATTATCTGTAACACCCCGGAAACATTCTTGTATCTGTCGTGTAATGGAACTGAAAGGACAGATTTTGTCGTATAGAAAGTATCTTCATCAAATTTGTTGTTGAAACTGTAAGGAACATATTTAGGCATATCGTAAACATCTTCAATATTTACTATTTCATTCCGTGAGGCGCAGTATCCGGCAAGAGAATTGTCGTTCACCGGAACTTTTATGTTGGAATAAAGGGCTGTCCTGAAGCTTTTTTCATCTGCTTCGATCAGAGTGTTGTTCTGAAAGTTCTTGAAAACGAGATCGTCACCCTCTTTAAGATAGATCGTTCCCGCATCAGCATTAGTAAGTGCTCTTGTTTCAGTCAGTATCTTTTCAAGAAGCGAATCCAGATCGTTAATGAGATTAAGATCAAGAATTATCTGCGAAATTCTCTCAACTGTCATCTGCTTTTCCATGTTTTCCTCCGATAAGTTATAAAAATCGTGAGAAAATATCAGAAACAGCTTATGAAAGCAAAAAATTTGTATTGTGGTGCGATTCTGATAATTTGAGCTGATCTTTTTGGAGGAAGTTATGAAAATTGTATCTCAGAAGCTGGCTCTGGACGCCGGAATATTTAAAGTTTTTGAAGTTAAGCTGCTTAATAATAAGAAGGAGTTGACCCATTCTGTCCTTCGCTTCACCGGAACGATATGTGTTCTTCCAGTGACAGAAAAAGGGACGATAATTCTTGAACGGCAGTATAGAACAGCTCTTGACCGATATATTCTCGAAATCCCGGCAGGAAAAATAGATGAAGGAGAAGAACCGGAATTGTGCCTTCACCGCGAACTTGAAGAAGAGACAGGACTTAGAGCTATAAAGTTTAAAAAATGTTTTGAAGGGTTTGTCACCTGCGGATACAGCGATGAATATATGCATTATTATGCGGCACTTACAGAAAAAGTTCCTGATGAAGAAAGGAACCATTTCCCTGACCCGGATGAAGAGATCGAACTTGTTGAAATAACTGTGGAAAAAGCTCTTGAAATGATAAAAGAAAAAGAGATAATAGATTCAAAAACGATCACTTTGATATATCTTTATGCGTCAGGAGCGGTACACTGGGAATGAGTTCTTTAAAGATTGAAATAGTAAAAGTGATCTCTAACGGTTGCGGGCTTGGATGGGGCGATGGAAAAACATTTTTTGTGCCATTCACAATACCCGGAGAGATTGTTGAAATAACAGCCGCAGTCAAAGAAAAAGGACATTTCAAAGCAACAGATTTTGAGATCGCAACTGCTTCAAAACACAGAAGAAAGCCAATATGTGCCCACTATACTCATTGTGGCGGATGCTCATTTCAGCACATCAGCTATCCTGAACAGATGAACTTGAAAAAAGAGATCTTTCTTGAACTTTTAAAGCAGAACGGGATCCAACTTGATATTGAGCCGGTGCTCTATTCTGCAGGAGAGACTAATCTAAGAACAAGAGCCAAAGTTTTTGTTGATGACGGAGTTCCCGCTTTCAGGGCATACAGATCAAATGAACTTGTAAAATTTCAGAATTGTCCTCTCCTGAACCGGGAATTTATTAAAAATATTTTTGATGATTCAAAAAAAAGAAGAGGCGATGTTCAATATGAATTCTCAAAATTCTCAAAAGATCTCATGCCGCCAAAAGAAAGTGTCAGAAAAATTGTGAACGGAAAAGAGATAAAGATCTTAAGGAACAGTTTTTTTCAAAGCTCAGAGGAAGGTGCCGGAATTTTATGTTCTCTGCTTGAAGATGAGATAAAAGCATCAACACCTGAAACTGGCTATGATCTATTTTGCGGAAGCGGACTTTTTTCTGTTTTTATGGCTGTCGCAGGAGTGAAAACGACAGGAATGGAAATTGTTCACGAATCATGCAGAAGTTATGAAGAGAATCTCGGTAATACTGCTCAAATTGAAAGAGTTGATGCCTATAAAATAAAGAAACTTGAAAAGAGAGATATCGTTGTAGCCGATCCGCCAAGAGATGGTCTTGGTACTGAACTTGTTGACATTGTTGCAGAAAGTAAAGCGAAAACAGTTGTTTATATCTCCTGCGAACCCTCAAAGTTCGCTCGTGACATGAAAAGATTTGTTGATTGCGGATATAAATTAAAAAATCTTGATATTGTGGATCTTTTTCCTTCAACACACCATTTTGAAGTTTTTTCAGTCTTTAAACGGTTTCAAGATATTTAAGAACTTTTTTGATATCTTCCCAGACGGGTCTTTTATAACTTTCGTTTCTTAAAAGTGCACTCGGATGGTATGTCACAAAAACTTTTGAAGAACCGTAATCGTAAGTTTCCTCGCGGGCTTTTGTTATCGTTGTTTCAATCCCGAGAAGATATTTTGCCGCAACTTTTCCAAGAATTATTATCACTTTCGGGTTTATTATCTCTATCTGCCTTTTCAGAAATCCGATGCATTTCTCAGCTTCATCGGGAAGAGGATCCCTGTTTGACGGAGGCCTGCATTTTACGATATTTGCGATATAGACTTCTTCCCGCGATATTTTCATTCCGTTTTCGATAATTTTTGTGAGGAGCTGTCCTGCTTTTCCGACAAAAGGTCTTCCCGTTCTGTCCTCATCTTCACCGGGTCCTTCACCGATGAACATAATATCTGCGTCAATCCTGCCTTCACCGAAAACAACATTTTTCCTTGTCTGACTAAGACGGCAGTTAAGACATTTGGAAACCTCCCTTTTTATCCTTTCGACTGGTTTCAATTCATCTTTATCAATATTTATGATCTCTAGTTTTACATCTCTATTCTTTTGAGCAATTACTGACAAGATCTCTTTTGAAAAATCTTCTTTATAGAGAAACGGCTGGATGGAATTCTGCCAGATGAGCCAGGAACCGATCTTATCGTCCGCTGTTGTCATTTTTCTTTTTGCCGTATCTTAAAATGAAAAGATTATCTTCCATTGCATTTACAGCTGATTCTCTGATTTTCGGGTCCTGTTCGTTTTTAATGATCTCTTTTAAAAAGTCCTGTACAGATCTGTCAGGGATCTGTGCAAGCGAATCAATGGCGATAGATTTTGCAAGGATAGATTTTTCTTTTGTTATGAAATCATAAAGAGGTTTCGCTCCTCCGACCTGACTGAGCTGACCGATTGACATTGCTGCTGTGGTCCTTATTTCCTCTTTCGAGTCTTCATTGAGCGTTTTGATAAGGAAGGGGAGAGATTCCGCATACTGATATTTTCCTATGGTTGTAAGGATTATTTTTTTCCAGTAAAGGTCTTCATTCTTAGCAAAAAGTTCTGTCAGTATTTTAGCTGTTGTAGGGGTTTTTATTTTGTCAAAATAATTTGAGAATTCATATTTTCTCTCTGAAAGCCGTTCGACAGTTGCCGCTTTCAGAACAAGTTCGGTAAGATCTGCACCTTCGTATTCAGAAATGATAGCAAGAACAGAGGCAAGCCATGCCGCATCACCGCTTTCTATCTGGAGTTGAAGGATCTTCAATGTTTCAGGAGCATCAATTTCTATTACTGATCTTACAAAAAACTCCTTGTTTGTAGGTGGTTTCACATAGGGGAAGCACTCACTTGAAGAAGGGCGATACAATCCCACATTGTTCAGGATCTTTCCGATAACCCTTGCTCCCTGTTTTGAAGAAAGCTTCATTGCAGCAACTGCAAAAGCCGTCTGACTGTCAGGATTCATGTTTTCAGCTTTCGGAAGGATATTCTGGTTGAAATATATCTCTCCCATTATTCCTGCAGAAAATTTGACTGCGAGACATCCGAGCGTACCGGTGTCAGATGCAAATTTATTGTAAGTTTCAAAATCAAGAGATATTTCAATCAAATTCGCAATAGCGAGAGCCGCCTTGAGATCGTTTACGCTGTTTTTGCCGACATATTCTTTAACAAGTTCAATAAAAGTTTCTCTTGTGTTATCAGAAAGCATTTTATCTTCTTTTTCTCTAATCGCAATTGCTGCAACTTCAAAAAGCTTAATGTCAAAAGGCTGCCAGAAATTTATCAGATAGGGTGTGTTGAACGAGAAATTTGCAAGGTTGTCTGAAACGGGTATTGAAACGCTGTATTCAAGCAGATCATATTCCGCTCCCTGTTTCTTGAGGATGAAAATATACTGATCTCCCTTTTTGTATTCGTCTCTTTTGAATCTCAATCGTATCTTTTCATTGTCCAGGTTGTTTACAATTATTTCATCTTTAGCTTCCCCGACGAAAGCATTTTCAACTCTGATTTTAGCTTTAGTCTTTCCGCCCTGAAGATATCTTCCAAGAACAATGTTATCTGCTTCGACAAGGGACTTTATGAAATCTTCATTATTAAGCTTTATCTTGTCGTCAAGAAGTGCGGCATACTGCGCAGAAACTTCCATGAATACCAAAATGATCGCCGCTATCAAAGAAAACCTTTTGAACATAACTGTCCTCCGTGCTGCAAGAGCTAAAAATTTTGTTCCGCTATAAATTTATACATAAAAATCAACTTTGTCAATATTAATGAACAAAACAAATGCAAATCAA
>JAGOEX010000199.1:3054-4936 GCA_017997475.1 bacterium | reverse complement strand
AAAGATCAGAAAAAAAGCGGTCACATCAAAGCAGACAGATAAATATTTATCCCCATTGAATTTATTGAGAATTCATCTCTGTAGTTATACAGAAAACTGATTCCCGGAGAGAACCACCGGTAAGTATAATTCAAAGAAAGATCGAGTCTGTGGTTTATATCAGAATATTTTTTCTGCAGATCGCGGTCAAGACGGACAATGTAGCGTGCCTGAGCATCAAAACTTTTAACACGGCAGAGAACTCCTGCAAAAGGCGCCACCGGCATCCAGAAATCTTTTTTCAGTTCTTCAAACCTCACAAAAGCACCTGTCCATAAAGCGAATCTGTTCTTAACCGGCCAATATCTGAACATGGCGTACAACTGACGGGTTACATAATGGAGATCGTTTTTTTCTGACAGCGAATACTCCTGATAAAATCCGCTGAAAATATCAAAAGATGCGTTGTTGCTCCAGCGGTATCCAAGATCAAGAGTCATTCTGTTTTTGTCATTTATGCTTGTGCTCTCAAACCGTTTATAATGAAGATCGTAATAAAATCTCCCCGATCCTGTAAAAACCTTTTCCCCTCTCAGACCCGCTTTTATTCCGGTTAGATCAAAACGGTTATCCTTATTCAGATCGTTAAAATGTTCAACTGAGATGAACGGGGAAAGAAGAGAAAAAACAGAGTATGAAATAGATCCAGCCGCTCTGATATTTGAATCTCTGAAGTCATTTTTAATGATTTCCTGATCGGGGTGGAACATTTGAATGTTATATGCGAGATCTGCTGAAATTTTAAGATCTTTTACCGGCTCGGCTCTTAAAAAAAATTCGTGCTGGGTGAAAAACTTTCTGGTTCCTCCCGCAGTCATTCCGTTCTGATAGATCGGAACACTGTTATTTTCAGACGGATCGTAGGCATTAAATGTGCTGATGAGACCGATTTTCACTTTTTTAAAAGAATATGCGATCTGCAATCTTGGAGAAAAGAACATGTACGAATTATAAAGAAATCTTGTCTGATCCGCAGGAAGGCCCGCAAGACTCTGAAGTTCAGCTGTGAAATTAAGATCGTCAGTAAGCGATATGTCGGCATATCCGTCAATGAAAAAATATGACGGACTGAAAAAACCGGAATCTGTTCTTTTCAGGAATGACCCGTATCCGCCAAAAGTTATAAACCCGCTGTCAGCAAAAGAGAATAAAGGGATTAAAAACAGAAATATCAGTACTTTCTTCATTTTACAGTTCCGGAAATTGCACCTGTAGGACACTGGGAGATACAATCTCCGCAGGAAATGCATTTCAGGGGATCGATCAGTGCTTTGCTTTCAGGCCCGTAAAAACTCACAGCGTCATATTTGCATGTTTTTGCACAAATTCTGCAAGTTGATCCGATACAGAGAGTTTCATCAACTGTAATGTTAGAGTCTTCAGAAGGGTCAATACCGCATGATCCCGTAAAAAGGAGCAGTATTAAAACTGTCAGGAATATCCGGCTCATTTTATTTTGATATCTGAAGGTTTCAGAGCATTGAATGCACATGAATTGGCACACAATCCGCAGTTGATACATTTTTCCGGATCTATCGAGACCTTGCCGTAAGAAACACTTATCGCCTTAACGGGACAGGTGGGAACACACTCCTTGCACCCGGTACATTTTCTTGTGTCGGCAATATAAACCTTTTTTGTCTGGTGTTCCGGCTTATCCTCTTCATCAAGTGCCTGCTTTTTATCTTTAGGCGGCTCTATCGCTTTCACAGGACATTTTCCTGCACATATTCCGCAGTTCACACATTTTTCCGGATCGATGACCGCTTTGTTGTTTTTCATTGCGATCGCCTTTGTGGGACAGCTGTCAACACACAATTTACAACCGATACATTTTTCAGGA
>JAGOEX010000199.1:0-2954 GCA_017997475.1 bacterium | reverse complement strand
TACATTTTTCAGGATCAATGACCGCCTTGCCGCCGACATTGCTTATCGCGTTGACAGAACAGGCAATTGCACACCTTCCGCACCAGCGGCAGCTCGATGTCACTTCATACACCACTTTTTCCGATTCATCCGGGGTTTCATTTTCATCGGGACGAACAAATGTATCAGGCGTTTCGATTATCTGATCGGGATCGTTTGTTTCATCGGGCAGCTGGGTTTCATCAGGCGTAGTGTTTTCATCAGGAATGACCGGCTCATCGTTCATGTCAGGGACATCATCATTCTGTTCACTTGAAAAAAGATCTCTGTTGAAATTATCACAAGAGAAAGAAAAGACAGTTAACAGAACAAGCAGAATATATTTCATAAGCCCCTGCATTAAAAAAATCAATTACGGACATAAGAGTCCATAAAAATAGAAAAAGTTCCAGTTTTTTTAAATATTAAACTGAAATAAATAAGAGAGCCATATTATGATACCATTTAGTTGCCTTTGAAAAACGACATAACTAATTGAAATTAATTTTCAATCCTTCACACATCTGAATCCGACGGTATTGGAACTTGTCCAGGGGGTGGCGGCCATTCGCTGAGCTATCCAGCCGCTGTAATTGGAGTTCTCCTCCCATCTGCCGCCTTTGACAACTTTGAGCTTGTCGCCGTATGTCGCTTCATAGCCGAGCATCCTTGTCCAGTTACTTGATGTCCATTCTGAAACATTGCCGTTTAAGTCCATAACTCCGAATGGTGATATATCTAACGGATATGTTCCCACTTCGGCTGTATCGTAACTTTTTGTCTCATTCAGTGAATAGAATATGTTCCCGAATCTGTTGTCACTGTCAGGGTCAACATCTCCCCACGGATACCATATCATTTCTCCGCCGTTTGCCGCTTTTACCCATTCAAATTCTGTGGGAAGCCGTTTGCCTCGCCATTTGCAGTATTTTTCAGCTTCATAATAGTTCACATATAAAACGGGATATTTGTCATATTCGGGATTTCCCCAGTAGTCTGATCTCCAGCCGGATCTTTTCTTTACCGGTTCAGAACATATTCCCGCTTCAACACATTCACTGTAATCCTTCTGGGTCACTTCATATTTATCAATGTAATAGAGCGGAAGATAATTGTCATAGTTGTCTCCCCATCTCTCCCACGGTCTTTCATCAGGGTCAATGAGGTCGGCAGGGGGTGAATAGTTTCCGATATAATATTCTCCTGCCGGAATTTCCATCATTTCGGCTGTATCTGCAACTGTCTGATATCCTATGCACTTCCCTTCCGTGCAGACATCAACGGGGGTTTCAGGGTTTCCGTCATCGCAATTGGATCTGTTCGGGATGTTAGTGCATTTCTGCAATGTCACTGAATATATGTCATCTGTGCAGGGATTTGAGTCATGACATGTTTCATTCAGTTCAACTTTTCCGGGTTCGTGAAACTCCGCTACACAGACTCCCTCAATATCATCAACTGATGTACCTCCGACTGATGCGAAATATATGACACTGTAGTTTTTCATTACAACGGGATCTCTCATATCTTTTACACTATGATTCAGTGTCCATTCATCATCTGTCTCAAGATTTACGACTTTCTGCCATCCCCCTTCAGATCCATCATATTCACTTCCGTCAACCCAGCCTGCATAAGGGTAATTAATGAATGCTCTGCCGTTGTTTCCGGTCATGGTGTCTGTAAGTATTGTCTCGGTGCGGTTAAACAGGTCGTAAAGCACTATTGCCATGCCGTTTCTTGACCAGTAGTCACTTGAATACAGTGTCCATTCCCGACGGGTTGAATAGATGAGGTAGGAACCGTAAATGAAGGGAGCATGCGGTGATTTTCGCAAGAATATTTCAACTGGGATTACTTCAAATGTTTCAAGATCAACTTCAAATATGCCGGAAGGGAATGGACCTTTTGAAAAAATATCACTGTTGATAGCTTCGTCTCCTGTACCGATAATAGCATTTATATATACTTTCTTTCCGTCATGATGGAAGCTATAGACTTTATATCCTTCAAGCTTGCGGTCTTCGCCTGTTCTGATGTCATAAACATGAAGCCAGCCGGGCCACTGTTCCCTGTAAACGACATACGGCCACACAACCTGCGGTTCGTGGCAGTCTTTATCAAATCCGGCAATTCTTTTCAGCTCCCAGTCTCCTTCCATTTTCCCGAGATAGCAGCTTTGATCTCTGTCTCCATTCATTTTTATCGTACTGTAGGAAAACACCAAATATTCTTCCCCTATATCAAAAGAAAGAAAGTATCCGTCAGATGACATGTCTCGTTTATTTGTAACGATCTTCTTTACAATTCCAGTACTCCTTGAACAGCGATATATAGTTAGCGTATACTCCGGCACAGACTGCATAAAATAATAATATCTGTCATTCAGTCCTACAGATTTTGAATTGTAGTTCCCTTTTGAATTTCTGGATAAAATAAAATCAACATAATACCTGTCGGGAAGCAAACAAGGGACATCCGTCTCCCGGGGCCAGAAACAAAGTTCATCTTCTGTTTCAGGAACGGGAATACAGGTTTTCCATGAAAAATCCTCATCCGGCTCTTCGAAATCCGGTCCCTCATACGGATTGTCGTCATCCTCTTCTTCAACTGAATCCATATCTTCAAAATCACTGTCAAATTCCTCTTCAACATCTGAAAAAGAAGAATCATCAGAATCTTTAAAATCATTGTCTTTATCAGCAGATGAATTATTTCCGGCACACGAAACAAACAGACAGAAAACCGATAACAGAAATATAATTAAGATGTTACGCATTAGAACTCCATTCCCCTTAGATGTCGCATTACTTCTCTTAGAACCGTTCTAAATTCCGGCAAGTTCTTAATTTGGTCAGTCATAGATTTTTCCCAGCGTTTTTTGTACTGTGGCAAACGCTGTTCAAGTATGGCATGGAAACCGGAAGGGTTAATAC
>JAGOEX010000198.1 GCA_017997475.1 bacterium | reverse complement strand
AGTTTGGATATATCCTTGAAATTATTGATATTTGATTCAAAAACGATCTGAATGTTCTTAAAAAAAGAGCCGTCATTAAGTTCAATGAATCCGAAAGCGTTGCTCGCTCTCAAAGTTCTCACCCAGCCTGAGATCTCAACCTGTTTACCCATAAATTTGTCAGTTTCGCGATAAATCTGCTTTACAAGTGTCTTTTCCATAAACTGTCTCCGTTATTTCACCATTCAACATTTCGACCTTTCCCCCAACCCCTTTCCTAAAGGAACGGGGTGTATTTTCAAGTCCCTCGCCTTCAGGAGAGGGATTTAGGGTGAGGTCAAAATATTTCAAAATTGTGACATTGTCAATATAAGTGACAAAAGACCTTGCTCTTTTTAAGACCTTTCCCCCAACCCCTTATCGACCTTTCCCCCAGCCATTTATCGACCTTTCCCCCAACCCCTTTCCTAAAGGAACGGGGTGTATTTTCAAGTCCCTCGCCTTCAGGAGAGGGATTTAGGGTGAGGTCTGAGAGGGGTTTGGGGTGAGGTCGGGAGTTTATGATAAAATTCGAATGGTTTCTTTAATTTTTTCAAGTACTTTACAAATATCATTTTCTATCTCTTCATTTTTAAATCGAATAATCTTGCAGCCTAAAGCTGTCAATATTGTTTCTCTTTCGTTGTCCCTTTCTTTTTGATTTTTATGAATCTCTCCATCAACTTCTACAATTAAACCGTTCTGAACACAGTAAAAATCAACGATAAATTTATCAATTATGTGTTGCCTTCTAAATTTTACACCCAGCTTTTTCCCTCTAATCTTTTCCCATAAAGTTTCTTCCGCATTTGTAGAAGAATCTCTCATTTCAAGTGCTGCATCATAAAGAGCGTGATAAACATTTTTGTTTTTTACAGCAGCTATGACTTTAGGATGGTTTCCTGACATTTATCACCTTTTATGTTGACCTATCGACCTTTCCCCCAGCCATTTATCGACCTTTCCCCCAGCCCCTTTCCTAAAGGAACGGGGTGTATTTTCAAGTCCCTCTCATTTAGGAGAGGGATTTAGGGTGAGGTCACTAATAAAGTATCGGGACGCTCGGGATGTTACGACCGTAGAATATTTCGTTCATTTCCTTTTTGACCCTTTTAACGATCTTTCTTTTCTTATAGGTGTTAAGCTGTGCTTCTTCAACTCCGAAAAGATAGTTGTTGAGGTCAAACTCACGCAATATCATTTTTGTGTGGAAAATATTGTCCTGATAAACATTGAGGTCAACCGAGTGATATCTTGAAAGTGTTTCCATATTGATGAAATTCTGGATGGAATTGAGCTTGTGGTCAATGAATATCTTGCTTCCGTCAAGCCGTCTTGTGAAACCTCTGACGCGGTAGTCAAGATTCACGATGTCGCTTTCAAACGAGTCAAGAAGAAAATTCAGCGCCTTCAGAGGAGAGATTTTGCCACATGTCGAAACATCAATGTCAACGCGGAAAGTGCTTATGCCGTTCTCGGGATGACTTTCAGGATATGTGTGAACTGTAAGATGGGATTTGTCCATGTGCATGACAACATCTCCACCGTTTTCAGCAGCATCTTCATGGTGAACTTCATGACAGTTGGGATCTGCGACCTTTTCTTCTGAAATGAGAACTGTTACACTTGCACCCTGCGGATAGTAATCCTGTTTTGCGATATTGAGAACATTTGAACCGATTATGTCGGAAACATGTTCTAGAATTCCTGTGAGACGGTCTGAATTATATTCCTCGTCAATATATTCAATGTATGCCTTTCTATCTTCAGGCGTTTCGGCATAGCACACATCATAAATGTTAAAACTCAGTGTTTTTGTAAGGTTATTAAACCCGTAAAGTTTAAGTTTGTTGTCTGATCCGCTTTTTTTTCTGCTTCTTGCCAAAACAACCTCCATCATTCAAAGGTGATAAGAACGGAAGCCAATATAACTCTAAAAATGTCATTTTCAATAAAAAAATTAAGATGCTTTGATTTCTGCGAGTATATCAAGAAATGCTTTTTTCCTGTCGGGAGCTCCGGTCACAGGTCTTCCGATAACAAGATAGTCGCTTCCCGCCTTTAGTGCGGCTGATGGTGTGGCTATCCTTTTCTGGTCGTCACTTGAACTTGATGCAGGCCTTATTCCGGGGGTGAGTATTTTGAAATTTTCTCCACAGACCGATCTTATTATTTCAATTTCAAGCGGACTTGCGACAACTCCGTCCATGCCTGAATCGAGTGCAAGTTTTGCCAATCTCGCTACCTGCTGACCGGGAGTCACAGTTATTCCTGTTTCAGCAAGATCTTCAGCGCCCATGCTTGTCAGAACTGTGACGGCAAGAACCATCGGCGGATTTTCAAGCTTGTTCAACTCGGCTCTCACCGCTTCCATCATTTTTCTTCCGCCGCCTGCATGGACATTGAAAACCTTAACTCCAAGCGATGCCGCGGCAAGACCGGCTTTTGCAACAGTGTTTGGAATATCGTGATATTTCAGGTCAAGAAAAACATCTTCACCCATACCGACAATTTCTCTGACAAAATCAGGTCCAAGAGAAGTAAAAAGCTGTTTGCCTATCTTAAAACATGCTCCAAGTCCCCTAAGATCATTAACAATTTCAAGTGCTTCCTTTTTAGTGTCAACATCAAGTGCAATAAAAATCTTCCCTTTTTCCATGATTCCTCCAGATTCAAATAACATTCACACCCAGGCCTTCAGCCGTGGGCTAAGATAACGCGAGCTTTCAGCCCGCAAAACAAGCCGCCTGAAGGGTGGCGATTTCTGAGCCCGTGCCCAGCGGGCCGGGATTTCCATCATTCCTCCGCAGGCAGATAAACTTCAAAAACGCTTCCTTCTCCCGGCTTAGATGTCACGGTTACGGCTCCTTTGTGTGCAGTGACCGTTTTCTGAACCATTGCAAGACCGAGCCCTGTCCCTTTGCCTGCCGGTTTAGTGGTAAAATAGGGATCGAATATCCTTCCGATTATCTTTTCATCTATTCCGGTTCCAGTGTCTTTTACTGAGATCCTTGCATACTGTCCGGGCGGCAGAAGAAGTCTGCATACAACATGTTCCCTGATAATGTGTTCAGTCACAGATATCTCGATCACTCCCCCTTGCGGCATGGCATCTCTTGCGTTGAAAATGAGATTTATTAAAGCGTTCTGCAGCTTGGTTTTATCGCCATTGAGCTTAAGACCCTCATCATCAACAAGTTTTGTTACTGTAATTTTCGGATCAATGCTTGAACGGACAAGGTCGATAGCTGAACTTACAAGCTGTGACAAATTGATCTGAACAAATTCGTGTTTTGTCTTTCTTGAAAAATCGAGCAGCTGTCTTGTGAGATTATTCGCATTCATTGCCGCTTCCTTTATCCTGCCGGTAAAAGCTTCCGCCTCACTGTTCCCTTTTATTAAATCGGCAACGATCTCTGCACTTCCGATGATCCCTGCAAGCATA
The DNA here is from genome assembly GCA_017997475.1 of bacterium. Taxonomy (GTDB): domain Bacteria; phylum UBP6; class UBA1177; order UBA1177; family UBA1177; genus JAGOEX01. Next base: position 1,479 of record JAGOEX010000198.1, on the reverse strand, counting down.
TTGTTGAAATCGTGTGCAAGACCGCTCGCAAGCTGACCGATCGCTTCCATTTTCTGAGTCTGCCTGAGCTGTTCCTCGATCACATATTTTTCTGTAACATCCCTGAAAACAAGAACTACACCCCTGATATTTCCAAATTCGTCCTTTATCGGGGAACCGCTGTCGGCGATCTGATACTCATTCCCGTTTCTGCTTTTTAGAACGGTATGATTCGCAAGCCCGACAATATCACCTGCTTTAAGAACTTTGGTGACCGGATTTTCAACCTTTTCACCTGTAAAGGCATTCGAAATGACAAAAACCGTTTCAAGCGGCTCACCTTTTGCTTCCCCGATCTTCCAGCCGGTAAGCTGTTCCGCGACAGGATTCATCATCTGGACATTGCCAAGCGCATCAGTTGCGATTACTGCATCTCCTATCGAATTGAGAGTTGTCTTATATCTTTCACGGCTTTCGCGCAGTTTCCTTTCCGCCTCCACCCTTTTTGTGACATCAAGGCAGTTAACAAGAATGGCGCTATCTCCGTCAAGAGTTATCATCGAAACTTTAGTATCAAGCCACTTTTCAACTTCGGCAGGAGTTGAGACACACATGTCATATCTTTCCGGAATTGGTTCACCGGCAATTCTTTTTGCAGCATTTTCAATTATCTGGTTTCTTTGAGAAGGATGGACATATTTGAAGATGTCTTCACCTAATAATTTTTCCCTTGCAATGCCGAACATCTCCTCAACTGCTTTGTTGGCATAGACCCATTTTTTGTTCTGATGTATGAGAATTGCCGTCGGGGCGTTCTCTGTTATGGTCATATATTTTGTTTCAGCTTCTTCAACCGCTTTTTTCGCTTTCACTTTATCTGTAATATCGCGCCAGATCACAAAAACAGTTTCGATATCCATTTCAAGTATAGGAGTAAGAACTATCTCTGCTGTGAAAACCGACCCGTCAAATCTCGTATGCTGCCATTCAAATCTGTTCGATCCTTCCGCAACACTTTTTGCTATCATCATTTTTGCTTTTTCAAAAGACAGAACCCCGTCGGGCTGATATTCAGGACTCATCTGCCATGGTGTTTTGCCGATCAGATCTTCCCTTGAATTCATTCTGAGCATTTTCAATGTTGCGTAGTTGCATTCAACGAAAACACCGTTCTCAAGTATTGATATGGGATCAGTTATCATATTGAAAAGTTTATTGAAAATAGGTGGCGACAATTCTAAAAAATGGCTCATTTCAAGCACCCTTTATTTAATTCCCGGAGCGATTCTAACACAACTTCTTTTTTTTTCAACTAATATAACTGTCAATTGACAAAGTAATGCCAAAACAATAAAATCAGGCAGGTTTTTTTGGGGAGGCATCATGCGTTCAGTAAGATTTTTCATGGTTTTAACAATTTTCTTATCAATTTTTCACATTCACGGTGACTCAAATATTGCAGCAACCCATATTTATCACAACCACATGCCGAACTTCTGG
>JAGOEX010000019.1 GCA_017997475.1 bacterium | reverse complement strand
GACGGACGGGAAATAAAAGAGAAAGGGGAATTCACCGTTGTTGCGGAATTAATGGAAAACACTAACGAAACTAAAGAGATAGACTCTCAACTTCTTGAAATTCTTAAAAAAAGCGAACTTTCAAATAAAGATGCCGCTGAACTTGTTGCAAGAATATATCCCAAACTCGGAAAAAATGAGATCAAGAAGATCTTTATTGAATCAAAACAGAAATGAATTCAGCCATTTAAATCCTGACCACCGAACATCCGGCTTTTTCTTCTTCAACCAACTCATCAGGAACATATTGTAAGTCATCATTTTTTTCATCCGGAACATTTTCGGTTTCGCTGTTCTCTCCGTTTCCGTTATCAGGAACAGTGAGTGCATCAGCATCATTGTTTTCATTGTTTCCGCCATCTTCATCAGGGAAAGAAACATCATCAGGAAAATAAGTATCATCAGTGATTTCAGTATCTTCATCTTCATCCGGTTGATTGTTTAAGTCGTTTTCAGTTTCAACATCCGGATATTCGGCTCCTTCAAAGTTCCAGCAGTCTTCTTTTGTGCATGGCGATGATTCATCTATGTCGTCTTTTAGCCCAGCTGTAATTGTTCCCCCGCCAAGAATCCATGCCGCGGCAACTGCTCTCAAAGCATTTATCCTGCCGAAACCGTATTTATTACTGTGTCCGTTTGAGTCATAATTTGCGTCCATTGGAGACACTTTGTCGGCGGTGTTTATAAGTATCTCTTTGATTTCTTTTGCAGTAAGCACTTGATTTGCTTCAAGTAAAAGTGCAGCAACACCTGTAACAAGGGGTGCTGCCGAACTTGTGTGCGAAAAACGGTATGAATATTTTCCCCACCAGCCGTCGCCTCCTGCCATCGGGTGATTCGGAGTCCAGCCGGCCTGATCACTGCATCCATTTGTCGGAACTGCTCCTTCCGCCAGACATGCGGGTCTCAAAAAATTGTCGGTAGTCCATATTCTGTCAAAATATTTAGTCGTTCCCGATTTTTCTCCACCAGCGGCAGGCGCCATTATATCAAGCATTGTTCCATAGTTAGAGAAATCATATCTTGATCCGGTGCTGTCAGTTGCTCCGACAGAAAGTGTGTCTGGATGGGTTGCAAAAGGGTTCCACGAAAAATCTTCTCCGCTGTTTCCTGATGCAAAAACTATCAGAGTTCCAAGTCCACCGCGGCCGTTAGTTGCAAAATAACTGAAAAGTTCGCCAAAATATTCTGCATTGATATCAGCATCAGGTCCCCACGAACAGTTAATAATTTCAGCACCTTGCTCATAAACCCAGTTAAATATCGAATCGAAATATTCTTCTGCGGTAAGTCCCGGATCAATTGTGGGATCGGCATCCATCCGGGCGGCGATAATTGAACATGCCGGACAAGCTCCGGAATGACCTGTCAAATTGTTTCCTCTTGCCGCAGCAACTCCGGCAACCATTGTTCCATGAAAATTCGCAACAGTTCCGGCTGTTTCGCTGAACATGTTTTCCGGCTCAACCGGCCCTGAAAAATTTTTCCAGCTTATGAAATTGTCTTTAAGATCTTCGTGCAGAATGTCAAAACCGTCATCTATTATTCCGATCAATCTATCTTTTCCAATCCCGCTGTCTGTCACGACGCCAAGGGTTTTCAGCAGCTGCCACGCTTCCAGAATATGTGCATGATCGTCCCCTTTTACTGAAAGTTTTCCGTCAGCCGAAGTCACATTCCCGTTATTGTGGAAGTTCCACTGTTCATGAGCGTAAACATCGTTCAGATATAGCGGATCTATTGAATAAAGTTTTGAAGAAACAAATCTTTCGGGTCTGGAAATAAATCCTTTTTTCTTAAGCTCCTCTGATTTTTCCACTAGGTCTCCGGAACATTTTGCAAGTGCCCAGTTTTTGAGCGTCAACTTTCCGGCATCAACACATCCGAGACTTTTCAAACATGAATTCCTACCTGTTTTCAAACACTTGTCTGTAAGTTTAATAAAAATACGGCCTGTCAGCCGATTTGGGACATCAACACCTTCAAGCATAAAAAAAAGCGTAAAAAATGTGAAGCAGGCAATGATCTTTTTCATAATTATCTCCCGAAATTAACAATCAGTCAGACAATATTTAAAGAGTTTCGGATAATTTTCGACCTCTTTCGCAAAGAAATTCCTAAAAAAAGTCCAGATGCGTAAATTTCCATTAAAAATGATATTTGCTTTTAACTTTATTTGATAATATATTTTTCTGCGATCTTTAAGGAGAGATGATGTCAATCGGATTTACAATAATTTTTCTGATCGGTGCTGTGCAGAGCACAATTCTCGGAGTTGGTCTGGGAATAAGAAAGGAAAACTCTGTAGCCAACAGATATCTAATTGTTATTCTTGGGCTTTTTGTTTTCAACTTTATTAAACTTATTGTTGATGAGTCCGGTTTTTACCGGCAGTTCTCGGGCTTGATATATGGCGATGCCTCTATTGCTCTTTTATATGGACCTCTTTTTTATTTTTATGTAAGGGCGCTTACAACAAAAAGATCTTTTGCGAAACAGGATCTGCTTCATTTTATCCCTTTTCTGGTTCACCTTGCCATAGTTTTTCCGGCCTATCTCCTTGATCATGACGCAAAAGTGAGAGCTTATGAAGCTTTTCTGACCAACGGATTTACAAGAAGCTATCAGCCGCTTTTGACATACGGAATGAAGATTGTTCAGTATTTATCATATCTTATCCTGTGCATCTTTATGATAAAAAAATATAAGGATGAGATAAAGGATCACCTTTCAAACACCTACAGAACTGACCTTTCGTGGCTTATGAACCTTTTTTTTGTAAATGCCGGGTTTCTTGCGATGCTTTTTACGGCACTTATCCTTCATGCGACAGGTTTTTTCACCATGAACCACCATTTTACAAGGGTGAGCTATCTTTGGGACATGGTTCTCATTTTCACCTTCTCGATCATGGCGCTCCGCCAGAGCCCTGTATTCCAAGTTCCTGAAAATATTATTGAAAACTCAAATAAACCACAAAGTGATGAAACAGACAAATACGGATCGGCACGGCTTGAAAAAGAAACTGTTGATTCAGTTTTAAAGGAACTTCTGGAATATGTTGAAAATGAAAAACCTTATCTTGACCCTGAACTCACAGTTTCAACTCTCGGAGAGAAAATTTCACTCCCCAGACATATAATCTCACAGGTGATAAACAGCGGACTTAAAATGAACTTCTATTCATTCATCAACGGTTACAGAATAGAAGAGGCAAAAAAAATGTTTGAAGACACTGCATATAAAGATAAAAATATCATTGAAATTGCCTATATGGCTGGATTTACAAGTAAATCTCATTTCAACCTGAGCTTTAAAAAAGCGACCGGACTCACCCCGAAGGAATTCAGAAGAACGATAAAAAGTAATATTTCGTAAACTGTTTACAAATCTGTACCTTTTATACGATTAAAAAAGTCCAAATTTCACTTGAAGACGAATTAATTTTTTAAAGGTACATCATTTTTTTGTTGGTCATTAATTTTTTTGGAGGCGGTCATGCGTTTTTTGCGGTTTTTACTTATTTCGCTCTCTATTCCTTTCCTTGCTTTGAGTTGTGTTACAGACGAAAATGATATTCTCATGGATGATGAAAATGTCATTTCCGACAAAGAAGAAGACAAAAATGATGAAGAAGCTCAACCATTGTGCGGCAACAAAACAGTTGACAGCGGCGAGATTTGTGACGGCGGAGCTAAGGAATGCAGTGAAATAGATCCAAAATATTCAGGGGGAATAGCAACCTGTAATTCAGATTGCGACGGCTGGATAGTTGCTGACTGTAAACAGGATGCAGGTGATACCGGAAATTCAGGAAATTCTGGTGATACGAGCAATACCGGTGATTCAGGAAATACAGGAACAGATAATTTTGATAAAAATGCTCCCGGCATCTGGGTTGATCCTGAAACATTCCTCATCTGGGAAAATCCTATGGGTAACAAAGGTGCCGGCGGTTTAGGCCCGAAACATGCAGAGGCCTTGAAATATTGCGAAAATCTCGTTCTTGCCGGGGCAACAGACTGGCGGCTCCCCACAATCAGCGAGCTGCGGACTATTGCAAGGGGGGTGAGCACTGTCATGACCGGCGGAAAATGCCCCACGACAGACACCTGCACAGATCAGGACACCTGCAATAAAGACAAGGAAAACACTCAGGGTTTCGGCAATTCGTGTCTTGGATGTTATGCTCTTGATGAAACAAAATACGATCCTGACCTTGCATATTTGACTGCTGATGACTGCAAACTTACAGATCGACAGCTCGATAACGAAGAATGTTACATCGTGCCGATACTCCACGGACCATGCAACGGAACATGGTCAAATACCCCTAACACCAGTGCGGCAGGAACAATGGCAAGTGCCTACTGGTATCTCAATTTCAAAGGGGGGCTTATCAACAGTGATGCAGATTCATTAAGCGGCGCAAACTGGGTCAGATGTGTCAGAGCCGGAACTGCCGACGATGTTCCGGAAAACGATTATGTCCCTCAAAATCCTTACGGAAATTGTTATTTTGACAGCGAATGTGAAGAAGGGAAATGGTGCGAGAACAACAACTGTGTAATTATTCCTGCGGCAACTTTTGTAGATACGAATGGTCTTGAATGGCAGGCGGGAAAAGTGGAAACAAACACATGGCAGGAATCGCTTGATTACTGCGAAGCTCTGGATTTTGCGGGATTTTCAGACTGGCGGCTTCCGAATATCGATGAACTTAAATCACTCGTAAAAGGGTGTGCAAAAACAACGGCATGCACTGTCACTTCATCCTGCACCGGATACACTGCCTGCAACGGCGGAAGCAGTGACTGCAAAACGGGCTGTGCAAACGGAAATTATCTTCCGGCAGAAGTCGGCCAGCAGAATTTAATGTACTGGACAAGTGACGAAGAAGCACAGGCAACGACAAATGCATGGCTTGTAAGTTTTTCGACCGGATCTGTAAGCTACATGAAAAAAACATGGGACAATCAGCTTGCAAGATGCGTCCGGGGAACAAAGAACTGATTTATTATCTTCATTAATTTATTTGCAAAAAAATATGCCTTGTGATAAGTTTTTCAATCTGTTGGTGATTAGGTTTGAAATGAAAGACAAGATTGAGTCGATGATCAGAAAGAATAATGGTGCCGTTGAAGTGATAAACGCACTTTCAAAGGACGCATCATTCAGAGTTGTAATGGAAAACGATGCAGACATCGTCATATCAAGAGAAGGTGGTTCTTTCACAGTTTCAAATTTCAAATCCGGACAGAGCCCTGATTTCACCGTATTTTCAACATTCGACATTACCTCGCGCATCTTTAATTCATGCGGCAGATGCAGTGATGTAAAAGAATTTCTGATAAATTCAACTAAGATTTTAATGGACAAGGAAAACAGAAAACACATCTCCCTTTCTGTCCACAAAGGGTTTCTGACTCTCACCATGCACGGATATCTTAAACTTCTTGCAATGGGAGGGACACAGTTCATCAAAACGCTTGCAGATCACGGGATCGATTCCGTAAATACCATAAGGAAAAAACTCACAAGTCTTACAAATAGATTAAATTAGAGGCCATTATGAGCAGAAACCTACTTGTCTATGAAGCTGATGTTGCAATGTCAGAGGCGTTGAACAAACTTTTTTCATCCTACAACTTTAATGTTTTTGAAGCAAGCTCTGAAGGAAGAGTTCAGGAAGCACTCGGAAAAGAAAAAATGGACCTTTTCATAATCCGTGCGGAAAATCCCGGGATGAAGGGATTCATGCTCTGCAAAAAGATAAGGGCAATGGAAGAATATGCAAATGTGCCGATCCTTCTTATTTCAAGTGATGCCAAAGAAGAAGTTTTTGAAAGACACAGACAGTTTGAATACAGAGCCGACTTCTATCTCAAGATCCCTGTTGACAACGAAACAATGCTTGCAACCACTCATGCCATTTTCCCTTTCCTTGAAGGGATAGCTGATATTCCTGTCGATTCAGGCGGCAATGGAAAACAGGTTGCTGAACTGAAAAACAGGATTGCTCAGCTTGAGAAAATGCTTGAAGAGGCAGATAAATCATCAGCAGGAAATGAACTGGGCGAAGAAGTTGAAGCGCTTGTTCAGGCAAATCAGGAGTTGACAAGCAAAAACGAAGAACTTCAGGGAGTGCTTGCAAAACTTGAAGAGGAATCGGGAGAACTCAAAGATGCCATTGCTCAGAAAGGATTTCAGATAAAAGGTCTTGAGGAAAAGATATCTGATCTTCAAAATGCGGCTCAAGAATCCTCAGAATCAGAGAAAGAACTTAAGAAACTCTCAAAGGAGCTCGAAAATACAGAAAAAGAAAAAGAAGAGTTCGTTTCACAGATAGAAAAACTCGAAGGGACCGTATCTCTGCTAAGTGAAGAACTTGAAGATATTAAAAAAGAGAATGATGAACTTCAAGATTCAGTAAAAACTTTGAAAGAGGCGGCTGAAGCAAAAAAAGAAGGCGAATCTCAGGAAATAGCCGATTTCAAGAAAAAGCTTGCAGAACAGAAAGATCAGAACGATGTTCTTTCCGTATACAACAAGGAAATGAAAGACCGTGTCAAAAAAATTGAAAAAGAGACTGCCGACGCATTGAAGGAAAAAGAAAATGCTGTGAACGAAATGGAAAAATTGAAAGCCGATCTTGAACAGAAAATTACAGCAAACGAAAAAGAGATGAACGAGCTCAGGGAAACTGTTGCAAATCTTGCCGAAGTTGCTGAAGAACTTGAAAAGACAAGGATGGAAAAATCGGATCTCGAGAAAAATATTGCTGACCTTAAACAGGAAATTGAAGAACTTACAGATGCTGTTTCAAAAAGCGGAGAGCTCGCAGAACAGTTTGAAACGGTCATGAAAGAAAAACTCGAATTTGAAGAAAAGCTTAATGAGAGAAGAGACCGCATCAAAGAACTTAATGACGAACTCGACAAGATGTCCGAAAAAACGGAAGGGATGGAACTTGTCATTGCTGAAAATGAAGAGTTGAAGAAAAAAGCTGCTTCTGCAGACTCTGAACTTGAGGAAAAGACCAAAACGCTTGATGAGCTTACCGCAAAAACCTCCCAGCTTGAAACAGATTATCAGAAACTCAGTGAGTTAATGACAAAACTCAAGGAAATAGTTTCACAGTTTGAGGGTTAATCATTTCCGGAGAATCGATGAAAATTGAACTTTCTCTTTCACTGCTCCTTGAAATGCTTGAAGAATATTCAGTAATAAATAAAGAGCAGAAGGAACTTATTTCTGCCAGAAAAGATTACTATCAGTCAATGTTTGAGACCACTTTCAAAAGGGCCCCTTTTGTTACAGAACTCCTTGTGTTCACCTGCGAGAAAGAATCTATTAAACTTTCTGAGGAACAACTGCTCCGTCTTATCGCAGCTAGAGCAGGATGCGAATATGTTGTGATAGACCCGCTAAAAATAGACAATCAGCTTACTGTGAAAACAATAAGTGCGGCATACGGAAAAATTAACAGAGTCATCCCCTTGTATAAAACAGGAGACGACATCGTTCTTGCAATGGCAGACCCTTTCAGGATGGACATTATCGATCAGCTTTCAACTTCCACTTCATCGGGAATAATTCCCGTTGTGGCGTCTGCAAAAGATATAGAAAGGGTTCTTGCAGATCTTTTCGGCTTTAAGAAATCGATAAAAGCAGCTGCCGATGATCTTGTCAGGGAAGGATTTAACAATCTTGAAAATCTTACCGACCTCGGCAAGGCGAAAAACATGGATGACAAGCACATAATCAATGCGGTTGATTATATGCTCAAATATGCCATAGATCAGGAGGCAAGCGACATCCACATCGAGCCCAAACGGGATGAAACAAATATCAGGTTCCGGCTTGACGGGATACTGCACACAATATACTCATTCCCGTTTGAAGCCCATCTTCCGTTTGTCAGCCGGCTTAAAATGCTCGCAAAAATGGACATTGCGGAAAAAAGAAGACCTCAGGACGGAAGAATAAAAGTTGTGACCGAAACCGGTCTTGAAGTTGAACTGAGAGCAAGCACCGTTCCAGTCGTAACTGGCGAGAAAATGGTTCTAAGAGTGCTTGAGTCATCTACTTTTGTTAAAGATATCAACAATATAGGGTTTTCAGACGAACAGAAGGAGCTCTATGATGTTTCTCTTAAAAAAGGATACGGCATGGTTCTTGTGACCGGTCCGACAGGAAGCGGAAAATCAACAACGCTTTATTCAACTCTGAAATGGCTCGCAAGCCCTGAAATAAATGTCGTTTCAGTTGAAGATCCCATTGAGATAATAATTGATGAGATCAACCAGATGGGTGTTAATGTTAAAGCCGGAATAACCTTTTCAAGCGCCTTGAGACATATTTTAAGACAGGATCCTGATATTGTTATGATCGGTGAGATCAGAGACAAGGAAACCGCCACAAATGCTGTACAGGCCGCTCTTACCGGGCATCTTGTCCTTTCAACTCTCCACACAAACGATACGGCAACAACAATTGAAAGAATAGGCGATCTTGGAATTGAACCCTATCTGATCGCAAGTGTTTTAAACGCAATTGTTGCACAGCGGCTTGTTAGAAAAGTTTGCCCATTCTGCTCTTTCCTGCGGGAAATGAGCGAAGAAGAGAAAATAACACTTCATCTTCCGCTTGAAAGCACTTACAAGATAAGAGATGCGGAAGGTTGTGTAAAGTGCAGATACACCGGATATAAAGGAAGAACGGCTATCATAGAATTTATGAACATAACTCCTAAAATGAGGTCTATCATTTCCGAAGGGGCTACAGCTGACGAAATAAGGAACAACGCCATAATGGACGGCATGCTGACGCTTAAAGAATCTGCTATAAGAAAACTTGCTGACGGAGTCACAACTTTCGACGAGATCGTAAAGGCCCTATACTATGAATAATATTAACAACATAAGGGAGAATAAAATGGTAAGGAACTTGTCAGTGATCTTTGCGTTTGCGATCGCGGTTGTGATTTTTTCAGGATGTGAAAATGAACTTGGCGGTTTTAATCTTGATGAACAGACTATATCTTTTGAAACATTCAATGTCCGTCTCGGCGAGGAGCTTCCTCTTTTAAGTGAAAGAACTGAAAAACTTGAAAGGATCCTTAAAACAGCAGATTCAGATATACTTTGTCTTCAGGAAATATATGACAAGAATGAGATCATGAAAATAAGTCAGTTTCTTAAAGACAAAAAGAACGATCTCGGATATATTTCAACTGTATATGTCAACACAAAAAATGAAGATTTTGATCCGATACCCCCGTCATGTACTCAGGAAGAAGTGGCTCCTGTTGTTATGTGTGTCGCAATGGAATGCGGCGGTACCGACATTGCCTGCATTGCTCAAAACTGCCTCGGTGACATTCTCGCTCTTCCTCCGGTCTGCCAGCAATGTCTCATCGGCGACGGACTTGGTTCAATAGCAGGAGGAGATTTTCAGGCGGTACTTGAAGAATGTATGGTTGAAAAAGAGGTTGTTTATAAAAACAATGGAAACAACGGGATTCTTCTTGCATCAAAATATCCCCTTAAAGATAAAGGGACTCTTGCATTGACATCATATGGTAACCACAGAATGGCCGTTTATGCTACGCTTGGAAGAATAGAAAAAGATGGGGAAATATACGACTACAAACCGGCCATAGGAGATACTCAAATCATCTGTACAGCACTTTCTGCAATAATTGATGAGGAATATGACGGTATTGCCGGGAGCTGGCAGCAGGAACAGTTGACACAGATCAACGAGATACTTTCAATTCCTGACAACGAAAATATTGCCCAGAGAGTAATAATGGGTGATTTCAACAGCAATATAGCTGGCGGAGAAAATATAATTGAATCAAATCCGGGGCCGGTTGCCGCGCTCATTTCTGACGGATGGTACGATCCTTATTTTGATGTTGAAGAAGAAGATATCATCCAGTGTACTGTGTGTCCGGAAAACCCATTCATCAATAAAAACAGCAGTGAAGCTGTTCACGATCACATTTTTTTCAGAAACAGAAAAGGATTTGTTTTCATGTCAGAAAGAGTGTTCCACAATGAATTTCTCCTTTTCAACGAAAAAGAGAAAACCAAAACGAGATATTCCATTTCAGATCACTACGGTATTAGAACCGTGATGACAGTCGACCCCAATTTCTAGATATTTAATAAAATAAAAAAAGGGGCTTTTCAGCCCCCCTGAATTTTAATATTAAGATATTGATCTTATTCTGATTTTGGCTCTTCTTTGACTTCTTCCGCTACTGGAACTTCTTCAACAGGAACAGGAGCTTCTTCAACTGCCGGAGTTTCAACAACCGGAACTGCTTCAACAACCGGAACTGCTTCAACAACCGGAGCTGCTTCAACAACCGGAGCTTCCTTTTTCACTGTCTTTTTCTTCTTTGTCTTTTTCTGAACCGGCTCATCAGCACCAAGATATTCAATTATTACAGTGGGAGCCGCATCACCTCTGCGAAAACCGACTTTTATTATTCTTGTATATCCACCGGCTCTTGATGCAAATCTAGGTCCGATCTCTTTAAGAAGTTTTGTAATTACTTCTTCTCTATCTGACTTAACGATCTTAGTAAGCTGACTGATCGAAGCTGTTGTATTCTTCTTTGCGAGTGTTACAGCTTTATCTGCAATTTTCTGCAGTTCCTTCGCTCTTCCGAAAGTTGTTTGAATTCTTTCGTTCTTAACCAGAGAATTAAGCATATTGCAAAGCATTGCCTCTCTGTGGGAACTGTCTCTGTTCAGTTTCCTGCCTGCCTTTCTGTGTCTCATATCTTGCTCCCTGATTTCTTTTCAATTTGTTCAATGATCTTCTGATCCGGGAAATTGTCTATATCCATGCCGAAATGTAATCCCATCTTTATGAGAAGTATCTTTATTTCGTTAAGAGATTTTCTCCCGAAATTCTTGGTTTTAAGCATTTCCGCTTCGCTTCTCTTTACAAGTTCGCCTATAAAACGGATGTTTGCATTTTTAAGACAGTTATACGATCTTACGCTCAGGTCAAGTTCATCAATTGTCCTGTAAAGGTTCATGTTGACCTCTTCGTGAGAATCTGAAGCATTTAACTCATCCTTTTCATCAATTGAGAAACTGATAAAGAACTTTGTGTGTTCCCTGAGTATCATTGCCGCATAAGCAAGTGCATCGCGTGGAGAAAGAGAGCCGTCTGTTTCAAGATCAAAGACCATTTTATCAAAATCAAAACTGTTCTTAACTCTTGCATTGGTGACTTTATAGTTTGCTCTTACAACAGGAGAGAAAAATGAATCAACTGCAATATAGCCCTCGGAAAAGATATCCTGATTGTGTGCTTCAGACGGAACATATCCTCTTCCTATGCCGACAATAAGTTCCATTTCAAAATCAACTCCTTCATCCATCTCAAAAAGCACGAGGTCTTTGTTGAGGATCTTTATGCCGGCTGTTTCGGCTATGTCAGCGGCAGTAACTGTCCCTTTTACATTTTTCCTAAGGAGCAGCGTGTGCAGTTTATCTTCATGGGCGACAAACCGGATCTGTTTTATGTTGAGAATGATATCCACCACATCTTCCTTTATTCCCGGAATAGTTGCAAATTCATGCTCGTAACCTTTAATTTTAACTCCGATTACAGCTGCTCCGCGAAGACTTGAAATAAGAATTCTTCGAAGCGAATTGCCCAGAGTAATTCCATAACCCTTCATAAGAGGTTCGCAGACAAAACGGGCATATGCACCATCCGCACCCTGCTCTACAACCCTTACATCTTTGGGCATGATCAATGTTTTCCAATTGGCTCGATACATTTAAATTCCCCCTATTACTTAGAATAAAGCTCTACGATAAGGTTTTCTTTTACATCTTCAGTTATATCTTCTCTTCCCGGAAGTCGTACAACTGTTCCTTTGAATTCACCTTTGTTCAGTTCAAGCCATGAAGGAACAGGGAGTCTTTCTCCCGCAGATTCTATTGTTTCCTTGAAAATCTTGGAATTTCTGCTTTTTTCCTTAAGAACAACAACATCTCCCGCCTTCACAATGAAAGAAGGGATATCGGTAAGTCTGCCGTTCACGGAAAAATGTCTGTGGTTGATCAGCTGTCTTGCCTGAGCTCTGCTGTTTGCAAATCCGAGACGGTAAACAATGTTGTCAAGACGGCATTCAAGCATTCTTAAAAGATTTTCACCGGTTGCGCCTTTCTTAAGGACAGACCTGTCATAAAAAATACTGAACTGTTTTTCAAGCATGCCGTAAATAGCTTTTGCTTTCTGTTTCTCCCTCAGCTGAATCTTGTACTCGGTAACTCTTTTCTTGTCCTTTCCATGATTGCCGGGGCCATAGGGTTTTCTTTCAAATGAACACTTTTCAGTATGACAGCGTTCACCTTTCAGAAAGAGCTTCGCTCCTTCTCTTCTGCAGATCTTACATTTTGCTTCTTTGTACTTAGCCAAAGCTTCCTCCTTTTAGGTAAGTAAAAGTTTACACCAAATAATGATTATACTCTTCTTTTCTTTTTGGGACGGCATCCATTATGAGGAATGGGTGTTATATCCCGCAGAAGAGTTACATTATATCCCACATTTGAGAGTCCTCTGATAGCTGCTTCTCTTCCGCTTCCCGGACCTTTTACAAAAACACTCAGAGTTCTCAAACCGTAATCCTGTGCCTTTTTGCCGGCATCTTCCGCTGCAACCTGTGCTGCATAGGGAGTACTTTTCTTACTTCCGCGGAATCCTTTAAGACCGGCGCTTGACCATGACAGTACATTTCCGCTTACATCAGTGATCGTAACGATCGTGTTGTTAAAACTGCACTGAATATATGCCAGTCCTGTCTGTATGCTTTTTTTAACTTTTTTCTTTTTTTCCGGTGCCATCTCTATACCTCCTGCTATTTCTTCTTCTTCATAAGGTTACGCCTTGGACCCTTTCTTGTCCTGGCATTGGTACGAGTTCTCTGGCCCCTTGTCGGCAGACCTCTTCTGTGTCTACGACCTCTGTAGCTGCCGAGGTCCATAAGCCGTTTTATGTTCATTATGACATCTTTTCTAAGATCACCTTCGACCTTGAACTTCTGATCGATGACGGCCCTTATTTTAATTGCCATGGAATCATCGACATCATCACTTTTTGTGCTCCTGTCAATACCCGCTTCGTCAAGTATTTTCTGAGCACTTGTCCTGCCTATTCCGTAAATATAGGTCAGCGCGATCTCCATTCTTTTCTTCCTGGGAAGATCAACTCCTGCGATACGAACCAACTGTCACCTCCTGATCTATCTTATCCTTGTTTCTGTTTATGCTTCGGGTTTTCACAAATAACCCTTAAAATACCTTTTCTTTTAACGATCTTGCACTTTGTGCATATCTTTTTTACAGAAGCACGAACTTTCATCTTTCTCTCCTAATTAATTACCGTTATTTTTCATCCTGTGCACAATCCTTCCTCTTGTAAGATCATAAGGAGAAAGTTCTATCTGAACCTTATCCCCCGGAAGAATACGGATAAAATATTTTCTCATTTTTCCGGAAATGTGAGCGAGCACCTGATGCCCATTTTCAAGCTCAACTCTGAACATTGCATTTGGAAGGGTGTCAACTATTGTCCCTTCAACTACAATCCCTTCTTCTTTTACCATTATCTCACATCCTGATCAAAAAAACATGTTGAATTTAATCGTATTGTACGATTTTTCAAATAAATTCTGGCACATAAGGATAACTTGCCGATTTTTTTATGCATTTTCCTGCAAATTTTAAAACAGCAGGTCATTGCTTTCACCCTCTTCTGCTCTTAACAAGGGAACCTTTCCCGCCAATTGAAAAACCTTCGTAGTTGTTGTTGATGAGATAGCTTTCTATCTGGGATGCCATATCCATTGCAACACCGACTACGATCAGAATTGATGTTCCGCCCATATAAAAAGGGAGACCCATCTTGTTTCTGAGAAGATCGGGGATCATGCATACTGCGGAAAGATATATAGCTCCGCCGAATGTTATCCTTGAAAGAACCGTGTTTATATAGGTCACTGTTTCCTTTCCCGGTCTTACACCAGGAATGTAACCGCCCTGTTTATTAATGTTTTCAGCCACATCCTCTGTCTTAAACTGAATAAAAGTATAGAAAAAACAGAAGAAAACTATAAGTCCGAGATAAAGAAGATTGTAGAGCCATCCACCCGGGTTCAACCATCCCTGCAAAGGACCCATGTCAAATTTAAGGAAGCTCGACAAAGTTGCCGGGAAAACAAGAAGTGCGCTTGCAAATATTGGGGGAATTACTCCCGATGTGTTTATTCTAAGTGGAAGATGTGAATTCTGTATCTTCCTTCCGCCTGCAACTCTTCTTGCATATTGAACCGGAATCCTTCTCTGTGAGCTTTCAACAAAAACAATGATGGCAAATGTTGCAACAAGGATTATGAGAAAAATCACAAGCTGATGCGGCTGAATAAGCTGTTCTTTTAAGTACTTGCCCATCTGAAAAAACATATTTGGAAATCTTGCTACAATAGAAGCAAAAATTATCAGTGACACGCCGTTGCCTATTCCTCTGTCAGTGATCTGCTCTCCAAGCCACATAAGGAAAAGGGTTCCTGCCGTCAGAGTTATGACAGTAATTATTCTGAAAAACCAGCCGGGCACATTTACAACTACTTCCCCGACCGGTCCTGTGAGACTTTCGAGAAACTTTGCCATCATAAATCCCTGAACTACGCACAGAAGCACTGTCCCGTATCTTGTGTACTGAGTTATCTTCCTGTAACCCTGGTCACCTTCCTTCTGGAGCTCTCCTATTTTGGGAACGATAACAGCTAGAAGAGACATTACGATCGATGCACTGATGTACGGCATTATGCCCAGAGCAAAGATCGAAAGATTTTCCACTGCACCGCCTGAGAACATATTAAATAAACCCAGAAGCGTGCCCGTCGCTTTTGTTGACATTATCTTTTCCATGACAGAGCGGTTGACACCCGGAGTGGTAACAAAAATACCAAGACGATATACTGCGAGCATCAAAAGGGTAAAAATAACCCTCTCTCTCAAGTCAGGAATCTTAAAAATGTTTTTTAATACCTTACTTATCAAGACTAATCTCCTCGGCTTTTCCGCCTGATTTTTCAATCGATTCTTTTGCGCCTGCCGTAAACTTATGAACTCTGACAGTTATAGCTTTTGTCAGGTCAAATCTGCCAATTATCTTAACAACTTCGTCTTTCCCGTTATAAAGACCGGCTTCTTTAAGTTTTTCCAGATCGACAACAGACCCTGATTCAAATTTCTCAAGATATCTTATGTTAATCTCGCAAACATCTGTTGCCCACTTATTGAAAAAACCTCTTTTCGGGATTCTTCTGTTATAAGGCATTGTTCCGCCTTCAAATCCTCTTCTCACACCACCGCCGGAGCGGGCTTTCTGTCCTTTATGCCCTTTTCCTGCCGTACTGCCTGTACCGCTTCCGTCACCTCTGCCTATTCTTTTTCTGGACTTGAGTCCTTCGGGCTTTTTAAGTTCGTACAGCTGCATATTGTTACTCCTTTTCCTTCAACTGATAATCTTTAACTCCGACATTTCTCTTTGCTTCAACTTCCTCAATGGTCTCAACATTTAAAAGAGCATTAAGTGTCGCTTTAGCCATATTGTGAGGGTTGTTGGAACCGATACTCTTTGAAAGAATATCTGTTACACCAGCCGCCTCAAGCACTGCCCTTACTGCAGATCCAGCAATAACTCCCGTACCTGCTGATGCAGGACGGAGAATAACTTTGCCCGCTCCGTATTCACCTGTTATTTCATGAGGAACTGTCCCTCTCAGAAGTTTTATTTGACAAAGGTTTTTCTTTGCCCTGACAACTCCCTTCCTTATAGCTTCCGGAACTTCTCTTGCTTTTCCAAGCCCTATGCCGACAAACCCCTTGCCGTCACCCACAACCATCAATGCGGCAAAACTGAAGTTTTTACCGCCTTTTACGACCTTGGCAACCCTGTTGACATAAACAAGCTTTTCGTTAAGCTCCATCATTTCCGGATTGATCGGTTTATTTATTTCTTTCATCAGCAACTCCTAAAATTTAAGTCCGCTTTCTCTTGCCGCATCGGCAAGTGCCTTCAATCTGCCATGGAAAGGATATCCGTTCCTGTCGAAAACGACGAGCTCTATTCCTTTTTCCTTACATTTTAATGCGATCGACTGACCAACCTTTACTGCAACAGATTTTTTGTCACCTTCAGGTTTTACAAAACCTTTCTCGTCAGATGATGCTGAAGCAAGTGTAACTCCCGCAACATCGTCGATCACTTGAGCATAAATATGTACATTGCTCTTGAAAACAGAAAGCCGTGGACGTTCCGGAGTGCCGGAAATTCTTTTTCTTACACCAGCTTTTCTTCTAATTCTTCTTTCTTTTTTTATATCCGGTCTCATTTTTTAACCTCCGCTCTATTTACCAGCAGCCTTTCCGGCTTTTCTTCTAATTACCTGACCCTTATAGAAAATACCTTTCCCTTTATAAGGCTCGACCGGGCGGAGTTTTTTGATCTTTGCCGCAAAGTCTCCAAGGAGCTCTTTGTCTGCACATGTAAGGGTCAACTCATTGTTGGTTTTGTTGATCTCAGCAGAAACCCCCTTAGGTAATTTCATCTCTACAGGATGAGAAAAACCTAAAGAAAATCCGATTTTGTCCCCTTTCATCTCAAATTTGTACCCGGTGCCTTTAACTTCAAGTACCTTTGTAAATCCCTTTGTAACACCTGTGACCATGTTGCTTACAAGCATCCTGAAAAGTCCGTGGAGTGACCTTGTTTCAATAGATTCATCGATTCTTCTTACATTTATTACTTCTGAATCTATTTCAACGATTACTGCCGGATGTATAACTCTCTCAAGAGTTGCCTTCGGACCCTGGACCGTAAGCACACCGTCCTTGAGTGAGGCTTTTACATCTTTGCTCAATGCAATCGGTGATTTTCCTACTCTTGACACTTTAACCCTCCATTACCATATTTTACAGATTATTTCTCCGCCGACATTAAGTTCCCTCGCTTTTGCATCGGTCATAACGCCTTTGGATGTTGTAATTATTGAAACACCCAGACCTTC
This sequence comes from bacterium, assembly GCA_017997475.1. GTDB lineage: Bacteria > UBP6 > UBA1177 > UBA1177 > UBA1177 > JAGOEX01. The sequence continues at coordinate 6,993 of JAGOEX010000019.1, read as the reverse complement.
ACGAATAAAAGGGATCTCGGCAGACTGTGAATACACTCTTCTTCCACCGGTACTTACCCGCTCGATCTTGGAAATTACACTTTTGTTCCGGTAATATTTCAAATCTACCGAAACTGTTTTCTTTCCATTGAGCTCATTGATCCTGAAATCACTGATGTAGCCCTCTTCCTTTAAAACTCTCGAGATCTCCTCGATAATCTTGGAAGAAGGAATTCCTGAAACATTCTCCTTGCCAGCAAGGATACCGTTCCTTATTCTGGTAAGATAGTTTGAAATCAAATCATTCATTGCCATATTTCACCTCATTATTTACCAGCTTGACTTGGTAACGCCGGGTACAAGACCCTGGTTAGCAAGCGTTCTGAAACATATTCTGCACATATTAAATTTTCTAAGGAAAGCCCTTGGTCTTCCGCAAAGAGGACATCTGTTGTACCCCCTGACACCGAACTTCGGCTTTCTTTCCGCCTTGATGCGAATGCTTTTCTTTGCCAATTTATCCTCCTATCTCAAAAATTAACTGTTGAAAGGCATATTGAACTTTTTAAGCAGAAGCTTTGCATCTTTATCGTTTTTTGCAGTCGTAACGATAGTAATGTTAAAACCTTTTGCTTTTTCAACTTTGTTAAAATCTATCTCTGGAAAAATGAAAAATTCCTTTATACCGATAGTATAGTTGCCTTTTCCATCGAATGCCTTTCCTGAAACACCTTTGAAATCCTTAACTCTGGGAAGAGCTATGTTAACAAGGTGGTCAAGAAAATCATACATCATGTCTTTACGCAGAGTTACTGATGTTCCTATCGGCATTCCTTCCCTGAGCTTGAATGTGGCTATCGATTTTTTCGCCTTGTTAACAAGAGGTTTCTGTCCAACGATTGCCGTGAGTTCCTTCACAGCATCTTCAAGTATTTTCTTGTTAGCTATCGCTTCACCGACACCCATATTGACAACTATTTTCTCGATTTTGGGAACAGCCATTGCTCCGACACCCAGCTCTTTCTGAAGTGCGGGCTTTATTTCCTTTTCATACTGTTCTCTAAGTCTGCTTATGTACTTTTCACTCATTGTCATCTCCGTTAGTCAATGGTTTCGCCGGTTTTTTTGCATACCCTGACCCGGGTTCCATCTTCAAGTGTTTTCATTCTGAAAGATGTCGGCTCTTTTGTCTTCGGGTTTAAAGCCACAACATTTGAAATATGGATCGGCATACTTTTTTCAACTATGCCTGCTTCTTTTGTCGCGGTCTGTTTCTGATGTTTTTTGTAAACATTAACACCTTCAACAACAACCTTTTCATCTTTAACGAGAACCTTTAATACTTTTCCGCTCTTGCCTTTATCTTTTCCGGCAATAACCTTTACGGTGTCATTCTTTTTAATGTTAGCCATGGTAATCCCCTTACAATACTTCCGGTGCGAGAGAAACTATCTTCATGAACCCTTTGCCACGAAGTTCTCTTGCAACTGGTCCGAAAACGCGCGTTCCGATTGGCTCGTATGCGTCATCGATTATTACGACTGCATTGTCATCAAATCTGATATAGGAACCATCATCACGACGGATCTCCTTTGCCTGACGGACAATAACAGCTTTCTTTACATCGCCTTTCTTCACCTTGCCTTTCGGTTCAGCAACTTTTACAGCGACAACTATAACATCACCGACACCGGCATATCTTATTTTTGAACCGCCGTAAACCTTAATGCACTGGACTTCCTTGGCGCCTGAATTGTCGGCAACAGCCAGTCTTGTCATTTCCTGTATCATTGCTATCTCCTGCTCTCACCAATTTTTTCTTTTACAAACCAGGTTTTTCTTTTGCTCATAGGAGCACATTCCTGTATTTTAACAATATCTCCGACCTTGTACTGATTCTGCTCGTCATGGGCAAGAAACTTTTTGCGGGCAGTGACCATTTTCTTGTACAGCGCATGTTTGAAACGGCGTGTAACCTGAACAGCAACAGTTTTATCCATTGCGTCTGAAACCACTGTACCCGTAAGTGTTCTTTTTATTTTTTCTGTCATTTCTTCACCTCAACCGCTTTCTTTTTCTCGGTTATCATGGTTTTTATTCTCGCTATGTCCTTTTTAATGGATACAGCACGGGAGTTGTTTTCCATCTGCCCCATTCCTTTCTGCATTCTCAAGTTGAACTGCTCCTCTTTATAAGACAGAAGCTTCTCCTGGAGTTCAGCCAGTGTCTTTTCTCTTAATTCAGAAACTTTCATTTCAGTTCATCTCCTTTTTCTATGATTTTCGTTCTGATAGGAAGTTTATGAGAAGCAAGGCGGAATGCCTCAAGAGCAGTTTCACTGTCAACATCACCAAGTTCAAAAAGTATTCTGCCCGGTTTAATGACGCAAACCCATTCTTCAGGATTACCTTTTCCCTTTCCCATTCTTACTTCCAGAGGCTTTTTTGTGATAGGCTTATCGGGGAATATCCTTATCCACATACGGCCGCCTCTTTTAACAGCTCTCATTATTGCTACACGGGCGGCTTCGATCTGTCTGCTGTTGATCCATCCGCATTCGGTAGCTTTAAGAGCGAACTCTCCGAAATCAATGCTGTTACAGGAAGTTGCCAGACCGGACCTCTTCCCTTTCATTACCTTTCTGTGTTTTACTTTATTCGGCATTAACATAGTTCGTACCCGCTATTTTAATTTTTCTTCTGTTTTCTTTTATTCTCAGGCTTTTTATCGATTGAGTCGCCCTTTGACATCCACACTCTTACGCCTATAACACCGTAAGTTGTTTTTGCAATTGCGTATCCGTAATCAATGTTCGCCCTGAGTGTATGCAAAGGAGTTCTTCCCTCCTGATATCTCTCGGTTCTTGCTATTTCGGCTCCTCCGAGACGACCGGATGTCTGGATCTTTATCCCTTCCGCACCGCTTTTCATTGCCTGGCTGATCGCTCTTTTCATAGCTCTTCTGAAATGAGCTCTTCTTTCAAGCTGTTCAGCAACATTTTCACTTACGAGCTGTGCATCTATTTCCGGCTTCCTTACCTCTTCAGTCTGCACAAAGATATCAGTGACATCTTTAGCTATCTTCTGAACCATTTCCTTGATCTTTTCAATACCGACACCTTTTCTCCCGACAACAATACCGGGTTTTGCGGTATGAATTATTATTTTAAGCTTTTCGCCCGACCTTTCGATATCTATCTTGGCAATACCTGCAGGATAGAATTCCTTTTTGATCGCTTTTCTTACCTTAAGATCCTCATGCAGCCACTTACTGTAATTCTTGTGACTGTACCAAACCGATTCCCAGGTCCGGGTCACCCCGAGTCTAAGCCCGATGGGATTAACCTTCTGTCCCAAAGTTCACCTCCGTATAGTAAAAACCTTATTTATTCGCCGCAAGCTCAATTGTAACATGGCTTGATCTCTTAAGTATTTTGGCAGCTCTGCCCTGTGCTCTCGGTACGAAACGCTTCATAACCTGACCTTCATCGACCATAACAGTTTTGAGAAACAGTGTGTCAGGATCAAGATTGTAATTGTTTTCAGCGTTAGCAATTGCCGAATCAAGAAGCTTTTTCAGAGCCATGGCGGCTTTTCTTGGTGTGAACTCAAGAATGTTCTTGGCGTCCCCGGCGCTTTTGCCTCTTATAATGTCCGCAACTAATCTTACCTTGCTTGCAGACATCCTGAAATTTCTGAGCTGTGCTCTGACTATTTTGTCTTCCATATCGCATCTCCAACGATCGAAAAATTTTTAGCGGCTATATCATACATATAGCTTAACATTACGCAAGAATTATTTCTTGCTGCCTGAGTGTGACCTGAAGGTTCTCGTCGGGGAAAACTCTCCAAGTTTAAAACCAACCATGTCTTCTGTTACGAAAACAGGGATGAATTTCTGTCCGTTGTATACCGAAAAAGTGAGACCGACCATTTCGGGGATAATGGTTGATCTTCTTGACCATGTCTTGATCGGTTTTTTATCTCCGCCGTCAACTGCCTTTATAACTTTCTTCCACACATGTGAATCAACAAAAGGCCCTTTTTTAACTGAACGAGGCACTGCAACCCTCCATATTTTTACAGTTAATACAATTACTTGTCTCTTCTTCTGACTCTAAACTTGTCAGTTCTCTTATTATTCCTTGTACGGTATCCTTTAGTCGGTTTACCCCAAGGAGTAACAGGATGACGACCACCTGATGTCTTTCCTTCGCCACCACCGTGCGGATGGTCAACCGGGTTCATTACAACACCGCGGACATGGGGTCTCTTGCCGAGCCATCTCTGTTTGCCGGCCTTACCTATCTTGATGTTTGATATCTCCTGGTTACCGACGGTTCCTACAGAAGCTCTGCATTCAAGGTGAACTATTCTTATCTCACCGCTGGGCATTCTCACTGTCGCATGATCACCCTCTTTGCCGAGAACCTGAACACCTGCAGCAGCCGCTCTTGCTATCTGACCGCCTTTACCTATCTTGAGTTCCACATTGTGAATGAATGTTCCGACGGGAATAAACTTTATTTTCATTGAGTTGCCGGGTTTGATATCGGCTTCTTTTTCACCGGCGGAAACAATAACATCTCCTACATTTATCTTGTCGGGAGCGATTATATATCTCTTTTCTCCGTCAAGATAGAATATAAGTGCTATTCTTGCGTTCCTGTTCGGATCATATTCAATGGCTTCAACTTTTCCCGGAACATCGAATTTGTTCCTTTTGAAGTCTATGATCCTGTACATGGTTTTGTTGCCGCCACCCCTATGGCGAATTGTTATTCTGCCTGTATTGTTCCTTCCTCCGGATTTTCTGATCGGTTCGACCAGAGATTTCTCGGGTTTCGACTTCGTTATTTCAGAATAGTCGCTTCCAGTCATATTTCTGCGACCGTTAGAAGTCGGCTTAAAAATCTTGATACCCATAATTTTTCTCCGAAACCTTACTTAATCAATTATTAAAGTCCTTCAACGAGGTTGATCTGGTGGCCTTCCTTTAATGTCACATATGCTTTTTTCCAGGTTGACCTCTTTCCAAGTGTCCTGCCTACTCTTTTTGTTTTTCCGCCCACAACAACGGTGTTAACGCTATCGACTTTAACGTTAAAAACTTTTTCCACCGCTTCTTTAACTTCCTCTTTTGTGGAATCGAGCTTTACCTCGAAAACATAAGACTGTTTCTGGTCTTTGCTTAACACAGCAGATTTTTCAGTCAAAAGCGGTCTTTTGATAATGTCGAAATGTTTTTCCTTTTTCATTACCCTAGAACCTCGTCAATGTATTTAATTGCTTCCTCTGTAAAAATCACACTCTTATACGCCATTATGTCGTAAAGGTTGATCTGAGTCTTGTGAAGGAAAAGATATTCCTGAATGTTCCTGACGCTCAGAAGAAACTTTTCTTCACTATCTCCACCGACAATAACGGCTTCCTTGAGATCCCAGTTACCTTTGAGGACGGAAACAGCTTCTTTTGTCTTGATCTGATCGAAATCAAATGCTTTGACTACAAAAAGGTTTCCCTTGCTCAGTCTTTCGGAAAGAAGAGCTCTCATTGCAGCAATTCTTTTCTTTTTAGGAATTGTGTAGGAATAATCTCTGGGCTGAGGTCCAAAAGCAGGAGCTCCGCCTCTGAGAGTTGATGCTCTCATCGTTCCCCTTCTTGCCCTTCCCGTTCCTTTCTGTTTCCAGGGTTTCGAATTGCCGCCTGAAATGGTGGCGTAGGTTTTTGTCGAATGAGTTCCGCTTCTCCAGGAGGCAGTCTGCATTTTAATGACTTCATACATGAGGACTTTCTTTTCTTCAAACGGCACAGCAAAAACTGCATCTTTCAGCTCTATTTCACCGACCTTTTTCTTTGATCTGTCAAATAAATCAACAACGGGCATGTTCGCCTCCACTACTTCTTAATGTAAACGATACCGCCGGTGGAACCGGGGATCGCACCTTTTACAACGATTGTGTTGTCAGCCGGAACAACTCTTACTATCTCCAGATTTTTTACGGTGATCTGTTCGTTACCGTAACGACCCGGCATTTTCTTCCCTTTCCAAACTTTTCCAGGGCAGACATTCTGGCCTATGGAACCGCCTTTTCTATGGAATTTCGAACCGTGTGTCGTTCTTCCACCTCCAAAGCTCCATCTCTTAACAACACCCGCAAAGCCCCTGCCTTTTGAAAAGCCGGTTACCTTGATCTTTTCACCGGGCTTGAACATTGTAACAGTAAGCTCCGAGCCAAGTTCATAGCTGCCTATCTCATTGGCGGCAACTCTGAATTCCTTTAATTTTCTGAAAACACCTTTTGCGGCATTTTTAAAATGACCGGCTTCCGGTTTTTTCACATTTTTCTCTTTCTTTTCAAAACCGACCTGAATCGCTGTATAGCCATCCTTCTCGGTCTCTTTTTTTTGAATTACATAGCACGGACCAGCTTCAATTACGGTTACAGGCAGAATTTTGCCGTCTTCCCTAAAGATCTGAGTCATGCCTAATTTTCTTCCTATGAGTCCAGCAGCCATAGTTACCCTCTCTGCTTTATGACATAAAAGTTAACATTCCCTTTAATAAGTCTTGATTTCAATTTCAACTCCGGCAGATAAATCTGTCTTCATCAGCTCGTCCATTGTCTGGTTCGTCGGATTGAGAATATCAAGAATCCTTCTGTGAATTCTCATCTCAAACTGCTCACGCGATTTTTTATCTACATGAGGAGAACGAAGCACACAATATTTGTGGATCTTTGTCGGTAACGGGATCGGACCTGCAATTCTCGCTCCGCTGCGTGACACAGTTTCAATGATCTCGCTTACAGACTGATCAAGTATCTTGTGATCGAATGCCTTTAATTTGATTCTGATCTTGTCGCTCACTTCAACACCTCTTGAAAAATCTATTCAATTATCTTGGACACAACGCCTGAACCTACAGTTCTGCCGCCTTCCCTGATAGCGAAACGGAGCCCTTCGTCCATAGCTATCGGAACTATCAGATTAACATTGATAGTTACATTGTCGC
>JAGOEX010000018.1 GCA_017997475.1 bacterium | reverse complement strand
GATGAATACAAGGGTAACTGCATCGAAGGAAAGGCGTTTCAGGTGATGATAGATAACAATCTTGATTTTGCCATCGCTCTTTATCCTTATGAGCTTGTAACTTACGGGGAAACCGGTGCTGTATGCCAGAACTGGATGCAGTTTAGATTGATCAAAAAATATCTTGAAGTGATGACTAACGAACAGACTCTGGTTCTGCACAGCGGTCATCCGCTCGGCCTTTTCAAATCGCATTCAAGTGCTCCGAGAGTTATCACCACAAATGGTCTGATGATCGGACTTTTTGATGATATCGACAACTTCAACCGTGCGGCGGCACTTGGTGTGGCAAATTACGGTCAGATGACTGCCGGCGGCTGGATGTACATCGGTCCTCAGGGAATAGTTCACGGCACTTACAACACAATTCTCATCGCAGGAAGAATGAAACTCGGCGTTCCGTGGGATGGCGACTTAAAAGGCAAAATGTTCGTTTCAAGCGGTCTTGGCGGAATGAGCGGAGCACAGCCGAAAGCTGTTGAAATTGCTAAGGGTGTGGGCATTTTTGCAGAAGTTGATCTTTCAAGAATTGAAACCAGACACTCTCAGGGCTGGGTTTCGATCGTGACCGATTCTCCGAAAGTAGCATTTGATAAAGCGGCTGAATTTATTACAAAAAAAGAGCCGATAAGCATTGCATATCACGGTAATATCGTTGATCTTCTTGAATATGCCGACAAAAACAACTGCCATATTGACATGCTGAGCGACCAGACAAGCTGTCACGCAGTTTATGACGGCGGATACTGCCCCGCAGGTATCACATTTGAAGAGCGGACCAAACTTCTTGGAACAGATAAGCATAAATTTAATAAAATGGTTGATGAAACGCTCCGCAGGCATTACGAAGTGATAAAAAAATTAGTAAGTAAAGGGACTTACTTTTTTGATTACGGCAACAGTTTCATGAGAGCAGTGTTTGATGCAGGAGTTAAGGAAATATCAAAGAACGGAGTTGACACATTTGAGGGCTTTATCTGGCCAAGCTATGTTGAAGATATCCTCGGACCTGAACTTTTTGATTACGGTTACGGCCCCTTCAGGTGGGTATGTCTGAGCGGAAAAGAGGAAGATCTCATAAAAACCGATGCGGCCGCTGCGGAAGTTATAAAAACCTGTCGCGAAGAACTCAGATATCAGGATAAAGACAACTATCAGTGGGTAAAAGACGCGATGAAAAACAAGCTCGTTGTCGGAACTCAGGCAAGAATTCTTTATCAGGATGCTTTTGGCAGAACCAGAATCGCCAAGAAATTCAACGAGATGGTTAAAAACGGCGAAATCGGTCCCATCATGCTTGGAAGAGATCACCACGACACAGGAGGCACCGACAGCCCATATCGTGAAACATCAAATATTAAGGACGGTTCCAACATAATGGCAGACATGGCGACAAACATTTTTGCAGGAAACTGTGCAAGGGGAATGAGTCTCGTCGCACTCCATAACGGCGGCGGAGTCGGCATCGGAAAGTCCATAAACGGCGGATTCGGAATGGTTCTTGACGGAAGTGAACGGGTTGACGCAATCCTTGAAATCGCATTTCCCTGGGATGTCATGGGCGGAGTTTCAAGAAGAGCATGGGCAAGAAATGAACACTCCATCGAAACCTGTATCGAATATAACGAAATCAACAAAAACAACGATCACATCACACTTCCTTACATCGTAAAAGATGAATTAATTAAAAAAGTTATGGGGTAGTAAGGGTTTTTAAATCTTGTTTAGTTGAATTTTAAATTTTATAAAATTTCTTGACACCCTGTCGAAAAATTAATACAACCTTAAACGAATTTTGCTGGAACATAAAAATGAATAAAAATTCAAATAAAGCTTGCTTTTCCAGTTTTAGCGGGATGATTTTACAAGAGACAAGAGACAAGAGACAAGAGACAAGAGACAAGAGACAAGAGACAAGAGACAAGAGACAAGAGACAAGAGACAAGAGACAAGACGATTCTTTAATACTTTCAGATACATTCAGAATATTTCAAGAGTTTTTCACGGGATATTTTTATTATTTTTTTGATGGGGTGTTGAGATGAAAAGGTCGATTTATGTTTTTGTACTTTTATTTCTTTCAATGTCGGTATCGGGATTCGAGATGAATTACACAATTAATGGAGAACATTTTGATCTTACTGATGAAATAAGAACAACTGATCCCCGGCACGAGAAAATTACAGAAAATGCGATCTATTTTTTATGCAAGGAAAAAGGGAAGAGTTTTATAAACAGTAATCTTCAGGATTTTATTGATGTGGGTTCAATTTCAGATTGTGAACAACTTAAGAATGAGAACACGATTTTTTCTTTAAAGAGAGGTGTCCGTTATAATGATGTGCCTGAAGTTGATGGTTTTACAGCAATGGATTATGAACTGGTTGATGAAGACGGAGGGAAAATAGCCGCATTGTGTGCAACCGCAATGCACATTTGTCCTGTGCCTGCATTGTGCGTCGGACAACAAGCCGCGGTAGCAATGTTCTGTTTTAATCTTATTTATATAGGTGATATATCAGACGAAGTTGATCTGTCTAACGAAAAACAGTATCCGATAATGCATGCTCAGTTGAACAGCCATAATTTTTTTAAAAGACCGGAGATTTTTATTAATGTGATAAGAGACTATGTAAAATCTTACTTTTATGAACTGCTTTCTCTTTCTTTGACTTCTTCCGTTTCAGAACCTGAAAACATGTTTGTAAGCTACATTGATATTCTGGACAATGATTCTACTGACTCCGGTGATTTTTTAATTGATGTTAATTACAGAAAGATATTGCTTGGAGAATTGCTTCATACAATCGAAGACAGCTTTGCCCACAACATAAGATATATGGATTACATTACTGATGAAAAAAGCGGAGAACTGGAAAAAGTAATAAAAATCGGTGCAGTTTTAAATATGGGAACTGAAAACTATAGCAACTTTGGACATGATGATGATTTTGGTCCGATGAATTGGAACTGTAAAGATGTTGATGATACGGCAAACTGGAGTTCTTCTGATCAGGCATTAAATATTCCGTTGAATTTTGAAAGTTTGGATATCCGATATTTTGAACACAGTGGAGTCAGTGGAAACAACTCGCTTTTTCCTTTCGTAAAAGAAGAATCTGCCTCCACAATGGCATCACATGCCGTTGCAGAATTCTTATGGAGACTGGGAAAAGCAATAAAAGATCCTAACAACAAAACCGAAACCGAAGACTCAATAAATGAATATCTTAAAAGGTGGTTCACTGACGGAACTGCAATATTTGAACCGACAGGTCAAAAGGATGTTCCTCTTGAATACAAAGAAATCGAAGAAATTGTTTCACAAAATCCAAGATGGGATAATTTCTACAACATTGATCTATGGAAAGAATCAGGAATTAAGGATAGAACCGAAACGGGATACAAAGTTTCTGTCCTTCCATGGATAATAGTGGGCGATAACGATGGCGATTTTAAGTTGAATGTGGATTATAACAGGCGTTTCGTTGTTAAAACATTTGAGGATAACAGAACTCACCCAGATTGTGATTTTAATGCAACAACAGCTTTTGATAATGATACAAAAATAATGAATCTTGGAAGGAGCTCCTTTTATATATTTACTTCATGGAGCTATCATCCTCATAACACAGCCAATATTCGCAAAGTTGACATGACAGCTTTCAGTTTTTTTGATGAAAATGGAAATGTTCTGGAAATACCAATTGAAACATTACCGGAAAGCACCGCTGCTGTTTTTGTTCCGAGAGGATTTAAGATTTGTCTGTTTTATGATTATGACGGCGTAGAGAGTTTTGATAACAATGATGCTGCAAAATTTTTCAAAATGCCGACTTACCGCTGTTTTTACGGTGGTGAAAAAGGTCGTTTGGTTTCTTCAGGAAAAGAAGATGCTTTGAAGCCGGGAACAATAGTCATGGCAATGCCGATTGACGGGGACGGTGACGGATATTTTTATTTAAATGATTTTGATGAGAATGATAATTGTCCGAAAGTTTACAATCCGGATCAGGAGGACAATTTTCGCCCAGCAGGTTTTTGTTTAAGGCCTCCGTGCAAAGTAATAAATGAGCCGGACGGAATAGGCGATCATTGCCAGGACAGTGACGGTGACGGTGTTCTTGATATTGATGATAGATGTCAGGGAAGTTTTGAAACAGATAATGACGGAGATGGAGTTCCGAACGGTTGTGATTATTTTGATCTAGGTAGCAATGAAGATCTGGATGGTGATGGTGTGCCTGATGAGCATGATAATTGTTTTGATTCTTCATTATTTGATTTAAATCCTACCGATGAAGAGATAAACAAGATTAAGAATCCTTTAAAACCGGTACCTCTTAAAGAGTTGGTTTTTGCAAGGACAAGAAATAGTGATGCCCAGAAATGCCCGGGAATGATCGAAGAAGGATGTTATCAAACTGGTGTGCTTTTTAATGGATTGGGAATGTTTAATGTATGGGTTGAGGGGCTTAATAGAAATACAAATAAGATTTTAAGAGATTTACTTGGAAGGGACGCTGCACAGAAACTTTTAGATGGCGAATATGACAAAAGTAATGTTTCATCTCTTGAAGACTTACAGGCTGAGGTCCATGAAAAATGTCTGGAACCTAGTTCTGATGAAATATCTGAAGAATATCCAGCAGCCGAACCTATAGAATCCAGAAAAGAATGCGCCATTGATCATCTTGCAAAAGCGATTGTCGCTGGTAAATTAAACCTTTTATGGCAGCCCGATCATGACTTGGACGGAATTGGTGATAAATGTGACAGTGACTGGGCATACAGCCGTTTTACAAAAGCGGAACCTTTTGATGAAAAACTTGGTTGCAGTGAAACTCCTTTCGGTTTTGGATCGGCTTTGGTTTGTGATCACAATTATGGCGATGTAATTGAAATAGAAACTGAGAAAAAAGGCTCTGAAACAGCTAAAACAAGGAGTGTCGGCAACTATTACTGTGCCGCAGCAAATAGTTCTGAATTAGAAAATTGGGGCATGCCCGGAATATGCACCACAGCATGGGTTGATTTTGAGGATAAAAATTCTAATTATGAGAGAATACGACCGATTTTTGACTATGGTTACAGTCATGGTTCAGATCCCGAACCTGTTAACCCGGACACTGGAAAACCTTCATGGAATCCGATTTCAGTTGCGTATACTCTTTCTTCAGCACAGCAATATTATGAAAAGGTGATGAGTGAAAAAGATCTTGTCAGTATGCAGACTTATTCAATCGTTCCTCCCTCTGAACTTGATTTAAATGCCTTTCATTTGAAATTTCCTGCATCATTCACCCCTGTTAACGGTGCTAATATTGTTTTAAAACAGTACTGGAACTGGAGAGCAGATTATTGTATTAATCAGGCGAGAAATTCTAATGAGTGCAGAGAAGTTATTAACAGACAGCAGAAAGGGACAGGTTTTACCTTTTATTATGCACTTTCCAGCGGTGTTTTAAGAGACACAACAAAACCATATATATCTCATGTAATTCAAACCGACCTGAATGGTAATTATATCGGTGAATACAAAGCACAGACTCCGGAATTTTTCTTTAACAGCAATATTTATGCAAGAAGTGAAAGATTAAATGATAAATACAGAACAGTTTCATACTCTTACTATGAATCAGAAATACCTTTCAGGATTGTTGATGAAAAGGATTATTCAAAGGTTAGACCTGGAATTATCGGAGAATATCTGCCTGAAGCGTGGTGGAATGACGGAAGATATCAGATTGGAGACATGACAAGGGAAATGGACGGCGCTTATGGTGTTATTTTAAAAGGACTTCTTAGCGGAACTTTAACTACGGCAAAGGATGAACTTGGAAATGTATTTGCTCTTGTAAATGAGGAAAATTTAAATGGCGAAACAGTTCATTCAATTTATAAAGGAAGCATGACTGATTCTTATGATTGGATTAAGATGTCAGAAATCTCAGGATTTCCCGGAAATATTGGTTCGGTGTCTTCAGTTGTTATTGACGGCTCAATTTATTTTGCAGTAAAAAATGGAGATAATTCAAATCTTTATGGTGTGAATTTCAGTGAATCTGATTTTTCAGCACAGAATTTCGGTTTGATTCCTGCGCTTGATGACATGAGACTTTTTCAGATTGGTGAAAGTTTTGTGTTAACCGGAAGCAATGAAAGCGGATTGCAGGTATGTTCGTATGATCCGGAAACTCAGTCTATAACCACTATAAGTTTAGAAGAAATCCCGTCGTACAGAACCGCTTATAATATTACTTCCGACGGAAACTCCTTGTTTGTTTCAGGTGGTCTTGATTCGGGAGGGACTCCGATTAATGATTTTTACATTATTGACTTCACCGTAAATGATCCTGCATGGGAAAGTATTCCAGTAACTTTATCAGAAAATACCGGAAATATGCTGATGAAAATCAATAACGGTGAAATAATTTTTGCAGATATTGCTTCAACTGTGACAGGGAATTTAAACCTGTTGAAAATCAGCCAGTTCGACTGGTCGATAAGTACAGAAAAGATTCAATTGGATATAGTTATTCCGGTCAAGAGCGAGCAGTGCAGAACATTTGTTGATGGCGTTATGTATCCCGGAATAATTTCAGGCGGAGTCTGTCTGCCTGTTATGATCGGCAGTGAAGGAACCTTTGATACCGGCAAGACAAATTATGCTGTTGCCGGAATTGAAGATGTGATCTATGTCGCTCAAGGTAACGGATTTGAAGTGTTTAAAGCCAAGACAATGACAAAAACCGGTTCAAGATCGCTTTATGGACCAGTTAAAGACCTCGTTGTAAAAGGAACAAAGCTTTTTGCGGCAGTCGGTAACGGCATTGATGTGTTTGATATTTCAGAAAAAGAAAATCCGGTTTTGATAAGCCACATTGCAACTTATGGTGATACGACTTCATTTGATATTGAGGGCAACGATCTGTATGTGGGTGACGGACAGGGAATAAAAGCGTATGACACAGAAACTCTTGCACTCAAAAAACAGAAAAACACAAGCGGAGATACGGAAGCGCTTGAATATTTCAATGGATTGATATACACATATGAATGGTCAGGGTTTAGAGTTTATGATGCAGTTACAATGGATCGTCTTTATTCAAACGGATTCTACTGCAATGATCCGAAACTGAGATCAGATGAAGAAAATGTTTATCTTGCATGCGGAACTTATGTCAGAAAAGTTGAATGGAATTATGCACTTACAACGGTGAATGGCAAAAAGGAATCATTCCAGAGAGGACATGCTTTTGAAAACATTCTTTATCTGCCTAATGCCAAGAAAATTACATCCAGTGCGATCGGTATTGCACCGGTTCCAGTTTGCGGAAACGGTATAGTTGAAACAGGCGAAATCTGTGATAACAACACAGTTCAGTGCACTGTTTTAAGTTCGGATTATATTAGCGGAACGGCAACTTGCAATTCCACATGCAGTGGATACAATCAAGGCGGTTGCGAAGAGGATGACGGATGGTAGCCCTTCGACATGCTCAGGACAGGTTTTTTTGTAGGGGCGGATCACCGTATCCGCCCAGTTTCTGGGCGAATGATTATTCGCCCTTACGGAGGAATTTATGCGTAATATATTAATTATATTGTTTTTAACAGTTTTTTGGTCATGCACTTCATGTAACTCAAATGATCCTAAAAATGACAGCGACAGCGTGGCGGACAATGACACAAAGAATGATATCGACTCAATCAAGGTTGATGTTGATGACTTGTCCGACGACTTGTCCGACGAAGCCTTGGCGGAGTCGGATGAAACCGATGATGAAGTCGAGCTTGCCGATGTTGATTATCAGGGTGCGGAGGATTGCCCGGCATTAATGTGGGCAAAATTTCCATATTACAACGATGATTTGAGTATTCATTTCTGCCGGAAGTGCGACAAGCCGACAGTGGATGATCCCCAATGTGTGAAAAACCTATGGAGTGAAGCAAATAAAAAATATTTTGAGAAATTTCCTGAAAAAGATTGCTTGGGGTATCCTTGTGTTGTTAAAGGTTTGAGAGCAACTGTAAAATCAGATGATGTAGGATATGGATATTTCCATGAATGTGACAAAGATCTTCCTCCATCACACGATTTAAACAATATGTGGTCTGCCGGTCGTTCTGACTGGCGGCATCATTTTTTTGACAAAGGGAAGGTGATATTTGATATGTATTCATCCATATCTTCTACCCCGGAAGGTTATGTTTATCCTACAGATGGCAGAGTTTTTTCATATGACCCGGAAAAAGATGAATATACTGTGATAATGCCCAATAATGGTTCAAGCACTCTTGCTTACTATAATGGAAAATCTCTCTCACAGACAATGAATTATAATAAAGTTTCTGACAAAGATTCTTTCAGCACAGCATTTAAGACTCAGTTTCTTGTTATGTATGAAGAAGGCAAAGGTTACAGTGTGATCTATCCGGGAACAGTTAGGTTTATTCCTTATTCCAGCATTACTATGAGTGATAATTGGGTTTTCGTGGTTTTTCAGGAAGAAGACGGAAAACAATATCAGATGAAATATGCGAAAGTTGGAGAGTGGAATAAATGGTATGAGATGGAACGGGAAACGGTTAATGTTCCCAATCTTTCCGGGGATAATCTTGCATTTTATAACGATGAAGGAAAAGCATATATCTGTGATCTGAGCAAACTTCCAGAAAAAGTTTCAGACTGCAAACTGATAAACCGTGAAGGGGAATATATTTACAATCCTGTTATGAATAAAACTGATCCGACACGGTTTGCATATTCCAGATTGAATCTTACAAATCAGGAAATATTGATGACAGTGGTCAAGATCGAAGGAGATGAATTCAAATATACAGATCATCCACCACTTCCCTGCCAGTCATCAAAAAATGTTGTAGGATTTGGTGTTAATCAGTTTAAAGATGACACTATAGTACATTCAGAGGTATTTCAGATAGATCAGGATACAAGATCAAAGCAACTATGCTACTTTGATCTAAAAACTCAGAAAAACACCTGTCAGAACTGGGCAGATCAGGGAATCGCCGATTTTGAAGGAAACAAATATCTCCTTTATCACACATTTCTTGCCACAGGACTCATTCTAAGAGACATGGAATGCTATTGCAAACTTGAACCTGAAGCTTGCCCTTTTGATGAATATATGCCGGAAGTGCCAGTTTTGAAGAAGAGATAGCGCCTTCGGCATGAAAATTCACAGACATCCCAACGATCACATCACACTTCCCTACATCGTAAAAGATGAATTAATTAAGAAAGTCTGCAAGTTATAATTAAAAATTTGATTTTACTCAGTGCATTGAGTAAAATTGCTCAGTTAATTGAGTAAAATATTTTATGTGGAGTTTGTGATGATCAAAAGAAAGGTTTTCAACAGAATATTCAATATCTTGTGTGAATCGAGGAAGTTTATTCATGTTTTGGCTGGACCGCGACAGGTGGGCAAAACGACTGTGATAAATCAGGTCATTGAGGAAATAAATATCCCTTCTGCATACTTTTCTGCTGACGATTCAACGCAAACCGGGAAATTGTGGATACAGATGAACTGGGAGGCGGCAAGAATAAAGGTCAGAACCGAAAAGCTTAACGATTTCATCCTTGTTTTTGATGAAATACAGAAAATTCCTGACTGGACTGAAATGATAAAAAAACTATGGGATGAAGACTCGTTATCAAAAATGCCGATAAAAGTCGTTCTGCTCGGTTCTTCAACACTTTTAATTCAGCAGGGGCTTACCGAAAGTCTTGCGGGTCGTTTTGAGATAACCCGTCTTACTCACTGGTCGTATCCTGAAATGGAACAAGCGTTTTCGTTTTCAGTTGAGCAGTATATTTATTTTGGCGGTTATCCGGGAGCTGCAACGCTGATAAATGATGAAGAAAGATGGAAAAACTATGTGAGAGATTCAATTGTGGAAACAACCATCTCCAAAGATATTCTGCTGATGAAAAGGATTGATAAACCGGCACTTTTAAGACAGCTTTTTTATCTCGGTGCAAGTTACAGCGGGCAAATACTCTCATTAAACAAAATGATGGGACAGCTTCAAGATGCCGGAAACACGACAACTCTTTCCCATTACACAGAACTTCTTGATAAAGCCGGAATGGTGAAAGGATTGCAGAAATATGCTTCTCAACAATTCAGACAACGGAATTCAAGTCCTAAATTCATCGTTTATGACACAGCTTTTCTGACTGTTCAGCTTGGAATTAGTTTTGAAAAAGCAGTTTCAGACAGAGCATTGTGGGGTCGTGTTGCTGAATCGGCAGTAGGAGCATATCTTGTAAATCAATGTGTCGTAAAAGACATTGAACTTTTTTACTGGAGAGAAAGCCCTGATGAAGTTGATTTTGTTTTGAAAAAAGGGGAAAACATTGTAGCAATCGAAGTAAAAACCGGATTTAAAAATGAAAGTTTAAAAGGGATGAGCAAATTTATTCAGAGTTTTCCCAAATCCAAACCCTTACTGATCGGAACAGGCGGAATTCCTGTTGCCGATTTCTTCAAAATTGAAATTGAAGAGCTGTTTTGATATTCAGATCAATCCTTATATTCTGCAACTTTTCTGCATGAATTCTGATAAATAAGTTCAAACAGGAAATAGTTGTCAGGATTTGTGGTGACCCCGAACAAATGTCCGTCCCGCATGATCTTTTCAGTTGCCAAAATAAACTCTTCGGAGTTAAGGAACTTTTCGTAATAAGTTATGAAAACACCGATCTCATTGCGGTTTTTAAGCGTATTCTCAATATAACCGTCATAGTCGCCATTCAGATATTTTGCGATCTTTTCATTTTTTATTTCAAAACCGCTGTAATCAGCTGAATTTGTTCTCTGATTGATAGTTCCGTAAAGATCAACGCAAGGTCCGACCAGCAGCTTTGTGTTTTTGAACCGTTCCTTTAAAAAGTCTATCCTTTCAGCCCATAGTTCTTCAGAAATTTCGTTGAACTGCGGACAGTAACCTAACATGTCAATATTACTGATATCTTCGCTTTTAAGGTTTTTGAGGAATTCAAATGACCACGAACCGAAAAATCGTTCAAATTTATAGCCCAGTTTTTCTGTATTGTTCTCATTTACAATCCATTCAAGATCTTTTTCTGCTCCAACAAGACCGAACATTTTCGGCTTTATCTTCTTTATGTGCTTCATCGTTTCATCAGTTGGAATGCCGGCTATGCTGATTCCGTCGGGAAAAATGCATGCTTTGCCGTTCAGTTTGTTCTTTACCAGATTCGAGACCATCATTCCGGCAAGTAATTCAGGATTATTTTTCTCTGTAACAAAAAAAGTTTCAGCATTTGCTAAAAATATGTTTCCAGCCGGCTCAATAATTCTGAAATCTTCATAACATTCAGCAAAATACCTCTGAAAAGGTTGCGACTGATATTTTTTATCTATCAGAGCTTTGCCAATCTCAGTATTTTCAGCAAGAACGACCGTTCTGGAAAAAATTTGTGCAATTTCTCCTGCAAATTCAATAGTGATGACAATGCCGTTTTCAACTGGCGACAAACTCTGAACTGATGCTCCCCATAAGATGTTTTTGTCTATTTTATTGAGTATTTCCAGACTTTTATTGGATTCAGCATAAAAAAAAGAATTTGTCTGCAATTCATTTATAATAAGCATTGAATCATGCTCCACCGAAAAAAAAGTTTTCAGTGCCGTCGCATTTCTTCCGATTACCACAAGATCTTTTTCAAATAAATAGTCCGCAGAAAGGGTTTGTATGCTTAAAACAAAAAACATGAGAAGCGTTATTCTCAAATCCGGCTCCATTAAACAGATTAAACATAAAAATATTACTTTCGTTTTTATATGTGTCAACACAAAGATGTAACCGGCTGAAAGAGAGCTTTCAATTGACACAGAAACACAGCTAATATAAAAAAATTGCTTGATTTTTATCTTTTGCGTGGTATTAAATGAGCGGAAAGTTCTTTTTCTAATTTTCTCTGCATGCGGTAAAACGCAAGATTAAATACAGTGAGGTTGTTAATGTGGAGTGGCAGAGCTAAGGATATTTTTAACAAATTGGAGCCGTTGGCAAACAGCATGGGGCTCAAGATCGTTGAACTTGATCTTCCTATCGGCCAGAACGGTGTTTTCAGGATATATCTTGACACAATGTCTGCTGACAAAGGAATTACCGTTGATGAATGCGGCAGGTTCAGTCCAATCGTCAGCGACTATCTTGATACTGAGGATATGTTCCCGTTCAGATACTATCTTGAAGTAAGTTCTCCTGGGCTTGACAGACCTTACAGAAGATGGGAAGACCTTCATCTTGCGATAGGAAAAACACTCAAAATAAAATTATCGGAAACAGTTGAAGGTAGAAAGCGGATAACCGGAACTCTTATCTCGGTCTCTGATGAAAAAGGGGAGTTTACAGTTGATTCAGAGGGGACGATGATAACCATTGCAAAAGGATTTGTGAAAAAAATAAATGAGATTTGGAAAGGAGAAAAATGATGGATTTCAATCTTAAAGAGTTGGTTGACCAGCTGGTCAAGATGAAAGGGATCAAACGTGAATTAATTGTCGACATTCTTAAAGAGGCCCTTTATCAGGCGGTGAAGAAGAAACTCGGTTCCGATGCCGACATTGATATCATGTTCGATGATGCGACAGGAGAGCTGCAGGCGTTCTATTTCAGAGAAGTTGTCGAAGGTGAAGGTGATCCTCAGCTTGACATTAATATTGAAGAGGCGCGCAAGCTTGATCCTGAAGTGCAGATCGGAGATACGCTCGGAGTCAAAATGGAAGCCGATGAACTTGGAAGGATCGCGGCACAGGTTGCCAAGCAGGTCATAGTTCAGAAGATAAAAACTCTTGAAGGTGACATAATATATAACGAATTCAAGGACAGGCAGAATGAAATTATCACCGGTACGGTCAGAAGGTTTGAAAAAGGGGGTATAATAGTTGATATAGGAAAAACCGAGGCATATCTTCCTTACAGTCAGCACATTCCTTCCGACAGATTCAGAATTAACGACAGGATCAAGGCATTCATAACGGAAATTGTTAAAACTCCGCAGGGATGTAACATACTTTTAAGCCGTATCAACACGATGTTTCTTATAAAACTTTTTGAACTAGAAGTGCCTGAAATAGCTGAAGGAATAGTCAAAATAGAAGGTGTTGCAAGAGATCCGGGACACCGTTCGAAGATCAGTGTCAGATCAATAGATCACGATGTCGATCCGGTCGGAGCATGTGTCGGAATGAAGGGCTCAAGAATTCAGAATGTAGTTCATGAACTCAGTGGCGAAAAGATAGACATCATTCCGTGGGATGAAGATTCTGTCAGATATATCTGCAACACTCTTTCCCCTGTTGAAGTTTCACAGATAATAATTGATGAAGATGAGCACAGCATGGATGTAATAGTCCCTGACGATCAGCTTTCAGTCGCAATAGGAAGAGGCGGTGAAAATGTCCGTCTTGCAAGCCAGCTTACCGGATGGAGTATTGATATTCAGAGTGAAAGCCAGATGGCAATGATGCTTGAAGAGGCGAAGAGACGGCTTCTTTTCATTGACGGGATCGATGAAAGCATCGCTGATTCGCTTATTAAACTTGGGTACACGACTCTTGAGGACCTTACTTCTGTTGCTCCTGAAGTGTTGTCTGAACTTCCCGATATTACAACAGAAAAAGCTGAGTCTATAATCAATCAGGCCAAAAAGATGCTCGAAAAGGGAATGGGAATGATAGATATTGACGATGATCTTGAGGAAAAACTCAATGTTCCGACCACGACGCTCAAATGTGTCAACGAAGAACTTGCTGAATATATTGCTGAAAAAGGGTATCATACACTTGCAGATATTCAGAGCGAACCCGATACGGAAACATTCGCCAAGAACGCAGAGCTGAGCTTGAGAAGAGCAAGGCAGATAAGATATAGTCTGCAGATCCATATCGATGATCTCAATGGAAAGAAAAGAGGTAAGGACGGCAGAGTCAACGCTGACTCATTCTTTGATTTCAGCCGTATTGAAGAAAACGGGGAAGATGAAAAGAACTGACAGAGAAAGAACATGTTTTGCCTGTAACGGGACCGATAGTAAGGAAAATCTTATGAAATGGGTCGCCGTTGCAGGAAGAATATTGCCGGACTGGCTTCAGAAAATAGAAGCCAGATCTATATATACGCACTACAGCAAGAATTGCATTTCAGCTTTTCTAAACAGCAGAAAACTTCCTGAAAAGTTTTTTCATGGGATACCTGTTTTTGAGATCGGTCAGGAAAGAATATTCAGTTTTTTGAAAGAGAGGTCTGTTGATTCGATCAGCCATTTTCTTTCGATCTGTAGAAAAAGCGGGGTCGTTTTCAAAGGGCAGAATCTTATTATGGAAAAGGCAAAGAAGGGGCAGAAATTTAAATATCTCATCTGTGCCTCCGATGTTTCTGAAAACACAGTTTCTGATGTTGAAAGAGTTACAGGCATGCATTGTTTTAAGACAGGACTTGACAAATCTGCTGTCGGGGAAATGTTTGACGGCAGACCGACCGGTGTTTTTGCTCTTGTTGAATCAGCTCAGAGTGAAAAACTGTTTTTTTATATGAACTTATTGGAAAAATTCATTTCAGGAGATAAATATGCGCATTAGTCTGCTATCCAAAGAGATAGGTGTAGGAAGTAAGGAGATCATGGAGTTCCTTAAGTCAAAAGGTCTTGATTATTCAAGCCACTTCAATGTTCTTAATCCGGATGAGGAAAAGCTGGTGAGAGAAAAATTCTCTTCAGGTTTGCCTGTTGCTGAAGCCGAAGATGATTCAAAGAAAACAGTTACAACAATAAGAAGATCAGGTGCTCAGAGACAGAGGAGTTTTATTCCTCATTCGCAGCGTGAATCCGCTGAAGAAGGTGCTCTTTTTAAAAATCTTGATGAACAAGTCGGGACAGATGATCAGGAACATCCTGTTTCTGCAGAAAATAGAACATCAGAAGAAAATGATAATACTGCGGATAATAAATCCAAAACAGATGAATCCGGTACAAACGATAAAAAATCTGAAGAGCATGTCCATGAACACGAACATGACAGAAGACTTCGTGTTGAAGAGGAGGCGAGAAGACTTCTTGCGGGAGACTCCGGAACTGAGGATGTAATTGAAAAAGTCGAGAAGGATGAAAAGGATACTTCAAAAAAAGATGATAAAAAGAAAATCGAAGTTCTTGATGAGATTGCCGATGACGATGATCTGGACCTCAAGAGCAAGCACAAGAAAAGAAAAGTCGTAATTCCTGATAACGAGACACCTGTTGTTGCGAATATTCCTGCTCAGAGGCACAACAAAGTAAGGAAGAATATCAAAAATGTCGAGCCGGCAAATGTTTCGCTCAAGGTTAAAGGCAAAATAAAGGGTCCGGACATTGCACAGTTCATCGAAGATCCATATGCGGTTCAGCGGGAGGCGCGCAGAAGGAAGAGGGATAGAAGGAAAATGAAGCCCGTTGCAGTTGTGCCGGCTAATCCGACAAAAGCGATAAAAAAAGTATTGAAGCTCGAAGATACAGTGCAGGTTTCAGAACTTGCAAGAAGAATGGGTGTGAAGGCGTCTCAGCTCATTTCAAAGCTTATGGTCATGGGAGAGGTGACCGGTATAAATGACAGAATAAACTATGAAATGGCACAGCTTCTTGCGGAGGAGTTCGGTTTTACAGCCGAAAATGTAGCTCTAAATGAAGAAACATACATAGAGATCAGCGAAGTTCGTGAGGATCATCTTGTTTCCAGACCTCCTGTTGTAACAGTTATGGGGCATGTCGATCACGGCAAAACAAAACTGCTTGATGCGATAAGGCATACAAATGTGGTTGACGGTGAAGCAGGCGGAATTACTCAGCACATCGGAGCATATTCAGTAGAACTTGAAAGAGGGAAGATAACCTTTCTTGATACACCCGGACACGAAGCTTTCACCGCAATGAGAAGCAGAGGTGCACAGGCGACGGATGTTGTTATTCTCATTGTTGCGGCTGATGACGGCGTAATGCCTCAGACAGTTGAGGCGATAAACCACGCCAAAGCGGCGAATGTTCCCATGATCATTGCAATAAACAAAATAGACAAGCCGGATGCAAATCCGCAGAAGGTCAAGAACGAACTTCTTAAATATGAGATCGTTGCTGAAGAACTGGGCGGAGAACATCTTTTCGTCGAAATATCGGCAAAACAGAGAATAAACATTGAAGGACTGCTCGAATCTGTTCTTCTTCAGGTAGAGATGATGGATCTTAAAGCCGACCCGAAAAAACCGGCTGAAGGAATAGTCATTGAATCAAAAATGGATCCAGGGAAAGGACCGGTTGCAACAGTGCTTGTCAAAGACGGGACATTGAATATCGGTGATCTTGTTGTTACAGGAACATCAATGGGATTTGTAAGAAGCATGATGGACTGGACTGGTTCGAGAGTTAAGGATGCGGGTCCTTCAATGGCCGTTGAGATAACAGGTCTTGACTTTGTTCCGCCGGCAGGAGAAAAACTGCATGTGTTCAAAGATGAGAAAAAAGCCAAGGGTCTTGTTGATCTCAGATGCAACAAGCTTCGTGAAAAGAAACATGAAAAGGAAAGCCGGATGTCGCTTGAAAATCTTTTTACTAAAATGGAACTGGGTGATGTTCAGGACATAAATATCGTTGTAAAAGGTGATGTAGACGGTTCTGTTGAAGCGATAATCTCATCCTTGAAAAAGATAGAGCACAAGAAGATGAATGTTAAGATAATACATGCCGGTGTCGGCGGAATAAACGAAAACGATGTTCTTCTGGCAAGTGCTTCCAACGGTATTATTGTCGGATTCAATGTCAGAATAGATAACAAGGCAAAGCAGCTTGCGGCTTCAGAAATGGTAGACATCAGAATATTCTCTATTATTTATGAACTCGTTGATTCAATAAAGTCTGCAATGACAGGAATGCTTGCTCCTATAATTAAAGAAGAGCTTTCAGGCAAACTTGAGGTCAGGGATATATTTAAAGTGGGCAAAGTTGGAACCATTGCCGGATGTATGGTTGTTGAAGGCAGGATAGTCAGGGGCGGCAAGGTTAAACTTGTCAGAGAAAATGTCGTTATATATGAAGGTAAACTCGGTACGCTCAAACGATTCAAAGATGATGTTAAAGAGGTGCGTAACGGTTACGAATGCGGTGCAACGATAGACAACTTCAACGATATCAAGGTCGGTGATGTAATAGAGTGCTACATTGATAAAGAGATAAGGGACGAGGTTGTCTGATGGCTGGACAGATAAGGCAGAACAGAATAGCCACTGCCATTAAAAAGTTTGTAAGTACGCTCATGCTCAGCGAATACGGTGATTCTCCCGTTTCAATGATAACCATCAGCAAAGTAACTGTAATGCCCGACCTTAGATCGGCAAAGATATTCTATTCCACTTTCGATAGCGGGAGTGTCGATAAGATACAGGAATACCTTGATCTCAAGACAAAGAACATAAGATTCAAGCTGGCCAGTCACCTGAAAACATTGAAGTTCGCTCCGGAGATAAAATTCGTCTATGACGATTCCGTTGAAAAGATCATCCGGCTCGAAAAGATTTTTGATTCAATAAAATCTGATCAGAACGGCAGCGGTAATGATGAGTGATTTCAGAAAAATAAACGAAATAATTGACAGCTCCCGTTCGATACTGATCGCCGGGCACGAAATGCCTGACGGTGACAGCATGGGAAGTTGTATTGCAATGGCGTCGATCCTTGAAAGAATGGGAAAAGATGTCAAGGTTTACAGGTCAGGTCAGTTCCCGTTCAACTATATGTTTTTAAAAGGTTCAGGTAATGCATGTGAGTCAATTCCTGAAGGACCTTTCGATCTTTTTGTAATACTTGACAGCGGATCTCCGGAGAGAGTCGGTGAAGATCTTTATAAATTAATGGCATCATCAACAGGGAAGAAAATACTTTTTGATCATCATACTCTGAAAAAAGAGAACGATGATTTTTTTGATGCTGTATATTCCGACACTTCAGCTTGTGCAACCGCTGCAATTGTCTACAGATGGGCTGCGGACAGAGGGATGGCTCTTAACAAGGAAGAGTCGGAAGCGGTGTATTCCGCCATCATAAGTGACACCGGCGGATTGAAATACGGCAGCACCAACAAAGAATCATTTATAATTCTTTCTGAACTGCTTGACCGCGTCAACCCATGGGATGTTGCTACAAGGATATATGAAAATGTTCCGGTGGAACAGCTGAAAATGCTTTCGGAAGTTCTTGCCGACCTGCGAATTCTTGCTGAAGGAAAGGCGGCAGTAATACGGATCACTCTTGACCAGTTTGAAAGATATAAACTTCATCCGGACCATGTTGATTCTTTTGTCAACTATGCAAGAAGTATAAAAGGGGTGCAGATCGCCATGAGATTCAGGGAGAAAGGACCCGGCACATGGAAAGTAAGCATGAGAAGCCGCGGAAACATTGATGCAAATGAAGTCGCATCAAGGTTTGGAGGCGGAGGGCATAAGAATGCCGCCGGATTTGTTTTTAAAGGTACTTTTGAAGAAGGGCTCAAAGCAGTAGAGGAAATTGTCAGAAGTGTTTCAAACTAACGGATCCTGTTTCATAACTCTGAACAAAGCGGCCGGTATATCATCCGCATCCGCCCTTAACCGGCTCAAGAATCTGCTGAAGTTGAAAAAAGCCGGTTTCTGCGGCACGCTGGACCCTCTTGCCAAAGGAGTTATCGTCGTTGCAACGGGCAAAGCTACAAAGCTGATCTCTCTTGTGACAGATTCCGACAAGATTTACTCAGGGAAAATGATTCTCGGTTATGAAAGTGCAAGCTTTGATAAAGATACGGAACTGGTTCCGACAGGTGTTGAATTTGACCTTTCAAAGGTCGATCTGAGAGAGATCGAAAAAAAGTTCACCGGATATGTGAAGCAGACACCGCCTGCCTACAGTGCGGTAAAAATAGACGGGGTAAGGGCATATAAGCTTGCAAGACAGGGTGAATGTCCCGAAATTAAGGAAAGAACGGTCTTCATGAACCGCATCTCTCTTTCGGTTTCATCTGATACAGAAATCTCTTTCAGCATTGAATGTTCAAAAGGGACATACATCAGATCTTTGGTTAACGATATCGGAAAGCATATCGGCTGCGGAGCTGTTATGGCTGAACTTCTGAGAGAAAGGGTGGGTGGCTTTGATCTGGCTCATTCAGTAACAATTGATGAAATTAAAAATGATATTTCCTCCGTTGAACGGGGTGTAACAGAGATAGATGCTTTCCTGAAAAGGTTAAAAACGCTGGATGTTGACAGGAATTCATATGACTGGCTGAGAAACGGAAAGGATATAGCGGCACTCAAGCTTGAGCTTTCAGAGGGTTTGAACTATATCAGGTTTGAAAATGAGCCGGCGTTTGTCATAAAAAGTGAAGCCGACAGTTTTTCCTATTTTGCTTATTTGAGGGATTGATATGAACGATGTTCAGAATTACCGTGACACAAGGAACATTCCTGTCGATCAGGTCGGTGTATGGGATATTGAATACCCGGTAATCGTTAAAGACAGGGCTAACTCAACTCAGAACACAGTTGCTTCCATAGATATGACAGTCATGCTTCTGCCCGAGTTCAAAGGGACACACATGAGCCGCATGGTGGAGGTGCTCAACAGTGTCAGAGGCGAGATCGCGATGGCTAATATGCCAGGAATATTAAAGAAAATGAGGGATATGCTTGATTCGCCCCAGGCGATAATATCAATGAGATTCCCATATTTTATTGAAAAAAAAGCACCTGTTTCGGAAATTTCTTCAATGTTCCCGGTTTCCGTTCTTTTCAGCGGATTCAGCGATTCAAAGGACGGTGACAGTTTCATTCTCGGTGTCAGAACGCCTGTTACGACACTTTGCCCTTGCTCAAAGGAGATAAGCGAAAGCGGAGCGCACAACCAGAGAAGTTTTGTGACACTTTATCTGAAGTTCAGGGATTTTGTCTGGATTGAGGATGTTGTGAAAATAATAGAAGAATCGGCAAGTTGCGAGATTTTTCCCCTTTTAAAGAGAAATGATGAGAAGTTCGTGACCGAGAAAGCTTTTTCAAATCCTGTATTTGCTGAAGATATTGTCAGGAATGTATCTGTCAGAATGATGAAAGACAGCAATGTTTTGTGGTTCATGGTTGAAACACTCCATCTTGAGAGCATTCATACTCACAATGCCTATGCAAGGATAGAAAGGTTCAGGGAAAGGTCATTTCTCCTTGACGAGCACTTGAGAATGTTCAAAGGTTTTCCTAAAATTTAAAAGAGAGGTGATTTTTGAATAACGGTGCATACACAAGCTGGATCGAAATTTCAAAACCGGCTTATAAAAAGAACATTGAATTTTTCCGTTCAAGAATAATCAACGGTGCAGAAATATCTGTTGTTATAAAAGCAAACGGATATGGCCATGGAATGCTTGAGACAGCTCACATCGCCCAGGAATGCGGAATAGAGATATTCTGTGTACACTCTCTTGAAGAGGCGTTGATACTTAGAAAAGCCGGTTTCCATACCAGGATAATAATACTCGGTCCTGTGATGAGAGAGACAATTCCCGCTGTAGTTGAAAATGATCTCGAGCCGGTGTGTTATCTGATCGAAAATCTCAGACTTTTTGAAAAGCACGCTTCTATAAAGGATAAGTCCGTCAATATACATCTTAAAATTGAGACCGGGACCAACAGACAGGGGATCAATGGTCTTGAACTGGTTGAATTTGTGAAAGAACTTAAAAAATGTGACCATGTAAAGCTGAAAGGGGTCTACAGCCATTTTGCCAATATTGAAGATACAACCGACCGTTCATACGCAAAAGAACAGATAGACCGGTTCAAAAGAGAAGTGGAACTGATCAGGAATGCGGGTTTTTCCGGATTTGACCTTCATTTTGCTTCAAGTGCCGCTGCGGTCATATTCCAGAACACCCATTTCTCAATGATCCGGCTCGGCATTTCACAATACGGACTCTGGCCTTCCAAAGAGACATATCTCAGTTATATCACAGAGCACGGTCACGGCCCCGAACATATCCTGACACCTGTGCTGACATGGAAGACCGTGATCGGTCAGATAAAAAATCTCAAAGCAGGCGAGTTTGTCGGATACGGTTGCACTCATCAGGTGACAAGGGATTCGAAAATAGCAATTCTTCCGATAGGTTACAGCGACGGATACGACAGAGGCCTTTCAAATCAGGGATATGTTCTCGTCCACGGGAAAAGGGCCGCGGTTGTCGGCAGAATAGCAATGAACCTCACAACAATAGACATAACAGACATCCCCGATGTCTCAGTTGAAGACGAAGTTGTCCTCATCGGAGAACAGGGTGATCAGATCATCCGTGCTGAAAATCTTGCCGCATTGACCGGGACCATAAACTATGAAACAGTTTCAAGAATATCTTCCCACATACAGAGAATTGTTGTTTAAAATAAGTTTTATAACTCTTTTGACATAAATGATGTGATAGATATAATCCATCAGTTAATTGAGAGTGAAAGTCATAGAGTCAAAAATTTTTTACACGAGGAGACATGGTTAATATTTTAAAAATAAAATCTTTGCTTGATAGCTTTGATTTCACTTCAATTTTTGTAAATGAGCTCGGTTGGTCTCACCCTAAAAACATTAAATCACTAAGCATTCAAATAAATGGGATGGAATTTTCAAGAAAAATGATTGCTGAACTTGCGGGTGTTGCAGTTTTTGAAATAAGCAGCTCTGACGGATCAATACCGGATGCCAGAACGAGAGCTTCAATTTACAAGGAAATTGTGCCGCTTCATCATGAAAACATTCTGATTTTTGTTGACAAAAGAAGAGCCATGAGTCTCTGGTATTGGGTAAAAAGGCATGAAGGTAAACTGCTTCCGAGAGATCACATATTTGTGAAAGGTCAACCGGGAGATTTGTTCTTAAGTAAAATAAAATCAATGGTTTTTGACATAAGTGATTTTGATGATTTTGGAAATGTGTCAGTTCTTCAGGTGACATCAAAATTAAAAGATGCACTTGATGTGGAAAAAGTCACAAAAAGATTCTTTAATGAATTTCAGGAAGAACATGTCAGATTTATTGAATATATTGAAGGAATTGATGATGATAAGGATAGAAAATGGTATGCATCAATTCTTCTTAACAGGCTGATGTTCATATATTTTCTTCAAAGGAAGCTTTTTCTTGATAACGGAAATGAAAAATATCTTCAAAACAAACTTGAGTATATAAAAAGTTTTGGAAAAGATCTTTACTACGAAAAATTCCTGAAAATCCTGTTTTTTGAGGGGTTTGCAAAACCGGAAGATAAAAGAAACAATGAATCAAACAAACTGCTTGGTAATATTAAATACTTGAACGGAGGTCTTTTCCTTGAGCATAGGATTGAGACAAGCTGGCGTAAAATAAAGATAAAAGATAAAGCTTTTGAAAACATATTTTCTCTTTTTGAGCGCTATTCGTGGAACTTAAATGACACTCCCGGAGGAAAAGACAACGAAATAAACCCGGATGTTCTCGGATATATTTTTGAAAAATACATTAACCAGAAAGCGTTTGGTGCATACTACACCTGTCCTGAAATCACAGAATATCTCTGTGAAAGGACAATCAACAGGCTTGTTCTTGAAAAAGCGGAAAGAGCGGGAAAGAAATTTGATTCTATCGGTGAAATGTTGATTCATGCCGATGAAGAACTCACAAAAGAACTGCTTTTAGACTTTCTTCCAAAATTGTCATTGCTCGATCCTGCTTGCGGAAGCGGTGCTTTTCTTGTTGCAGCGATGAAAACATTAATCAATCTTTATTCCGCTCTGATAGGTAAAATAGAGTTTCTTCAAGATCAGTCATTAAAACTGTGGATTAAGAAAGCAAGACTGGAACATCCGAGCATTGCCTATTTTATAAAGAAAAAAATCATCACAGATAATTTATATGGTGTTGATATTATGGAAGAAGCTGTGGAAATTGCAAAACTGCGCCTTTTCCTTGCACTTGTTGCTTCTGCTTCAAAAGCCGAAGAACTTGAGCCGCTTCCAAACATTGATTTTAATATTCTCTCCGGAAATTCTCTTATTGGTTTGATGAAAGTTGATGACAAAGATTTTGAAAATAAAACAGCTAATATTTTCAGGATGAGATCTTATAAAGAAATACTTGATGAAAAAAACAAGCTTATTGATTTATACAGGCATGCATCAATGTATGCGGAAGATTTAAAAAGTATGAGAGATTCAATTGAAAACGAAAAGAAAGAGTCGTCGTTAAACCTGAATGAAATTTTACATGATATGTTCTGGAAAGAGCTTAAAATAAAATTTGAAGAGGCGACCTGGGATGATAAAAAGAATTCAGAGGGAAAAACAAAGAAAAGGAACCTAGAAATAAAAGATATTGAAGCACTCAAGCCGTTTCACTGGGGTTACGAGTTTGACAGAATAATCAATAAGAAAGGGGGTTTTGATGCTATCATCACTAATCCGCCATGGGAAATATTCAAACCGAATGCTAAAGAATTTTTTGAAGAACATTCAGAACTTGTCACCAAAAAGAAAATGACAATAAAAGAGTTCGAAAAAGAACAGAAAAAGCTTTTAAAAGATCCTGAAATCCGCAAATTATGGCTTGAATATCTAAGCCAGTATCCGCATGTTTCGGAATATTTCAGAACTTCACCTCAATATAAAAATCAAATAAGCATTGTAAATGGCAAAAAAGCGGGAACGGATATAAATCTGTACAAACTTTTCACCGAGCAGTGCTTTAATCTGCTTCGTGACGGCGGATGCTGCGGAATCGTCATTCCAAGCGGGATTTATACTGATCTCGGCACAAAACAGCTGCGTGAAATGTTGTTCAATGAAACAGCTGTGACCGGACTTTTCTGTTTTGAGAATAGAAAAGGAATTTTTGAGAATGTGGACAGCCGTTTCAAATTTGTTGTGCTGAGTTTTGAAAAAGGCGGCAAAACAGCTGATTTCCCTGCTGCTTTTATGCGGCACGAGGTGAAAGAGCTTGAACGGTTTCCGCGGGAAGGGGCAATCAATATTTCAGTTGATCTCGTGAAGAAATTATCGCCCGATTCACTCTCTGTTATGGAATTCAAAAATGATATGGATA
>JAGOEX010000197.1 GCA_017997475.1 bacterium | reverse complement strand
CCGCCGCTTATCGCATCCATTCCCATCGCATCACAGTGATGATTGAGCTTTTCAGCCGCCCGCTGATCAAAAATACCGCACAATGGCCCCATTGTCTGATAAGGTTCGTAATCTTTCTTGAATTCTCCGTTCATCTTTTTGCATACTGCAGGACAGGGTTCTCCGCATGTCGCCTGCTGTTTCTTTTCTATCGTCTCTTCGTTGAACTGCAAAAGATAGTGGTCTGTTATAAATTTTTCTGTCAGTTCCAGTCTGGATTTATCCGAATCAAAGATAGTTTTATAGTTGAACGCAAGAATACGGTCTTTAATTGTTGCAAAATTAACCCCGAAAGTTCCGCCTGTTCCGAGCTTTGGATCAAAACGGTATTTTGTTGTACTTTCAAAATCTTTTGCGATCAGTTTCTGTTTATATTTCTGTTCAAACCACTCATCAGCAACATTTCTATCCCTGAAATCCTCATCAACTGTGGTTCCGCCGTAAATTATTGCGACAATTCCGTGTTCCTGAAACATTTTCGAGCCGAATCCGCCGCGACCTGCCCAGGTGTCAACAAAAGTGAGTTTCTTTTTAACTATCGGAACTGAACATATTCCTCCAAAATCGGTTGTGACTGAGGAAGGACCTGTCGCAAGAATTCTCGGATCAAGCTCATAACGGTCACCGAATTTTTCAAGCGTGTGATCAAAAAGTGAATAGACCCCTTTTCTGCCGCTGTTCCACACTTTACTGACATCAACAGGGTGAATTTCGACCTCGATCTCTTCACCGTGATTTCTGTTCAGATAGAGGATTGAAGGTGTCTGAGCTTTTCCGACAATGCTCACCATATTAATTCCGAGATTATCAAAAACAAGCCCCGCTCCTCCCATCGAAGAAATGAAAAAACCGCCCCAGCATGGAGAATGTCCAGTAAATATAAGCCGGTTTGAGCCGGGAAAGATCGAGCCGGCAAAAAGTCCAGTCCCGATATTTAGCGACCTGTGATTGTCTGAAATGTGGATCCCCAGATCGACCGGACCGAAATAATCACCCACTTTATACCGTTTTATCTTGTAAAAACCGTTTGAAGTATCTACAAAAAGTACTTTCTGAAACGCATCCATGTTAACCTCTTTTAAAACTGACCGCAGATATCTTATCGTTTATGATCCATTTTATCAATAAATCGGGGGAAACTCTTTAAGATTGACAACAACTCTTCAATTATTAATATCTGAATGTGGGTTTTTTGGGGTGGTGGTTTTATGGATGGTCATTTTTATCTTGGTCTTGATCTCGGATCTGTCAGTTTAAACTGCATTATTACTGATGAGTCCGGCAGTATTATTTTCAAAAGATATGTGCGGACTTCGGGGCTTCCCGTTGATGCAACTTTGTCACTTTTCAAGGATATTGCGAATGAATTTGGCGACATATTATTTTCCGGAGCAGTGATAGCCGGCTCAGGGAAAGAGCTTATTGCAAACAGCACGGGAATAAAAACAGTGAACGAGATCGTTGCCCACGCAACTGCGGCATGGACAATGTATCCTGATGTTAAAACTGTTTTTGAAATAGGCGGTCAGGATTCAAAGTTCATCTCCATCGGCAGAAAAAATGACGGAATTCATTACCTCAAAGATCATGCCTTCAATGAACTTTGCGCGGCAGGAACAGGAGCTTTCCTTGATCAGCAGGCGGAACGGCTCGGCATCACAATTTCCGAACTCAGTACTCTTGCATCAAGAGCTCAAAATATTCCAAGTGTTGCAGGCAGATGTTCTGTTTTTGCAAAATCGGACATGATACACCTTCAGCAGAAAGCTGTTCCTACGGATGAAATTGCCGCGGGACTCTGTTTTGCCCTTGTCAGAAACTATCTTGCGACATTGTGCAAAGGGAAAATCCCGCCTGCTCCTATAATCTTTCAGGGCGGAGTTGCCGCAAATGCAGGTGTTATAAGAGCATTCAGAGAAATTCTCAACTTAGACGAAACTGAATTGATAATCCCTGAAAACTTTGATGTTATGGGTGCTTTCGGAAGTTCAGTGATCGCTAAAGAAAACATGCTTGAAGAACCGGTTTCGATCCATGAACTCATTAACAAACTTGAGAACAGATCAATAATCCATGAAAACGAAGAGTTCCGTGAACCACTTTCAGACATTTTTATTTCAGGCGACATTCCGAATGAGATCAGCAATATACCGCTGAAACAACCTTTTTTTCTCGGGATTGACATAGGAAGTGTCAGCACAAAAGGGGCTGTTATAGATTCAGAAAAGAAACTTGTTGCTTCGGGTTATGTTCCAACTGCCGGGAAACCTGTTGAGGCACTGAAAAACCTCATTGAGAAAATGATATCAGGGTCAAAAAATGAAATATCTGTATCAAACATCGTTTCAACCGGTTCCGGAAGACATCTCGCTTCGATAATAACAGGCGGAACGACAATGGATGAAATATCCGCTCAGTCGGTTTCATGTTCACATTACTTTTCCGATTCAGACACAATAATCGAAATAGGCGGACAGGATTCAAAGTTCGTAAGGATAAAAAACGGGAACATCGAAACTTTTAAAATGAACCGTGCCTGTGCCGCAGGGACCGGCTCATTTCTTGAAGAACAGGCGGGCAGATTAAAGATCAGCATAAAAAACGAGTTCGCCGACCTTGCATTAAAATCCAGAAATCCGGTACGGCTTGGAAGCAGATGCACTGTTTTCATGGATTCAGACCTTGTTCACCATCTTCAAAGAGCAACTTCAACTGAAGATCTTTGTGCGGGGCTGGCTTATTCGATCGGAGAAAACTATCTTGAAAAAGTTGTCGGTTCAACTCCAGTTGGAGAGAAAATAGTTTTTCAGGGCGGAGTTGCAAAAAATAGAGCAGTGGTCGCAGTTTTTGAAAAACTTCTGAATAAAAAGATATCTGTCCACCCTCATCCTGAAATTTCAGGAGCGATCGGGGCCGCAATGACCGCAATGACTGAATATGAACAGGGTATTTCAAAAGTTTTGAAAAAGCTCAATGACCTGAAAGTTGAAGCAGAAACTGAGACATTTGAATGCAAATTATGCGAAAACATCTGTGAGATAAGGAAAATAACTGTTGCAAACGGATCTTTTGCATATTTTGGAAGCATCTGCGGAAGATTTGAAAAAATGTCGCGAACACATGTAGAATTTGACGACATGTTCAAAATCCGTGAAGAAATAATGGAAAAGTCAGTAATTAGATCAAAAACAGAACCGTCTCTTGGTGAAATGGCAATTCCGGACACTCTGACGATCAGAGATCACATCCCTTTCTGGGTCACTTTTCTTTCTAGTATCGGATATTCGCCCGTACTTTCAGAAAAAACAAAAAGGTCGGTTGTCGAAAAAGGGCTCATCCATGTTCCGGCAGAGTTCTGTTTTCCGATGAAAGTCCTGTTCGGTCATGTTTACAACCTGATAGATAAAGGTTATAAAAATATCTTCATACCTCACTTGCGTCTATTTACGGCACCGAATGAAAAAACGCTGCGATATGCATGCCCCTACACTCAGGCGGCTCCTTACATTGTCAGGGAGAACCTGACTGAAAACGCAAACATCCTCACTCTTGAATTCCCAGTTGAAGGAGAGGAAATACACTGGATAACAGAAACTTCCAGAAAGCTCGGTTTGAGAAAAAATGTCATTGAAAAAGCGTTAAAAACCGCATTTGCTGCTCAGAACAATTTCGGTTTGCAATGTATTGAAGAAGGAAGAAAAATTATCAGAAAACTTGCGGACGAGAACAGAAAAGGTGCTGTAATCATAGGCAGACCATACAACACGACCGACAGGCATGTGAATCTTAATCTTGTGAAAAAACTGAAAGATCTGAACATTGAACCGATACCTTTCGATTTTCTTCCGCTTGGCGAAGAAAAACTTCCACCTA
The DNA here is from genome assembly GCA_017997475.1 of bacterium. Lineage (GTDB taxonomy): Bacteria > UBP6 > UBA1177 > UBA1177 > UBA1177 > JAGOEX01. Next base: position 1,057 of record JAGOEX010000197.1, on the reverse strand, counting down.
TCTGGGACAGAGTACGGTGGGGATATGGAAGAAAGCTTATCATGGCGGCAAGGATTCTTAAAAGACACAAAAATCTCGGAGCTGTCATTGTCACAAACTTCGGCTGCGGGCCCGACTCGTTCATTGATCAGTATCTTGAATATGAACTCAAAGATACTCCGCACATCCTCATTGAATTTGACGATCATCAGGCGGAAGCAGGGCTTGTGACCCGTCTTGAAGCATTTTCAAGAAATTTCATTATAGACAATAAACCTGCAAAAGTGATAACAGCCCGCGATCCCGGCAAAGCAAGAATGCCCCTGCATGAATACACATACTATATTCCCTCTTTCATGGACCATGCCTATGCAATGACCGGTGCACTGAAAGCTTCAGGGTGTAAGACGGTTCTCCTGCCTCCGACTGATGAAGAGAGCTGGAATCTCGGATCGAAATATGCTTACGGCAGGGAATGTCATCCTTTCATTTCATTTGTCGGCGACATATTAAAAGAAGCGCAGAAACCGGGATTCGATCCATCGAAAGCGTGCTATTTCGGCCCTTCATATTTTGGTGCATGCCTTCTTCCGCAGTACATCATTGCAACACACATGATACTTGACAGGATTGGTCTTGGCGAAATGATAGTAATGAACATAACAGATGCGACAAACATGAAGGAACTTGGTCCTCAGTATATGGTGCGGCTTGCCCTTGGAACCTATACGATAGACCGTTTTTTCAAATGGAAAACAGAGATCGAACCGTATGAAGCAACACCCGGTGAAGTCAACAGGGTTTATCGGAAAATCATTGAAGATCTTGAAACAGGGCTGATACAAGGTGGTTTTTTCAAAGCTCTGAGAAATGGTGTAAAAAACCTCAAGAATGTAAATCTTACAGAAAAAGACGGAACAAAACCGAAGATCGGGGTTGTCGGCGATGTCTATACGAGGATCAATCAGCATTCCAACAACCATCTCTATGACCGGCTTAAAGACATGGGTTTTGAGGTCTGGCCGGCATGTTCGCTGATCGATGTTTCATTTCTCGGAATGGAACAGCTTCATGAAGA
>JAGOEX010000196.1 GCA_017997475.1 bacterium | reverse complement strand
AAATGACCAGATATTATAATTACTGCGGTACAAAAAACAATTTTAGGTATGAGATTTATAAAGAACTTCTTTCTGAATTGTGATTTGTGTTGATTTGTGAGAAATCACTCCTTCACCCTTTTCCCCGTCTTCACATCCTTGGGATTATCGGGTTGCGGTGTGTAGTCATCAAACGGGCACAATTCAGGATGATGATCACAGTAACATTCCATATCTCTAACTTTCATCAATGGTCCGACTGAATCCTGCCAGACAAGCCAGTGTCCTTCGTATTCCGGGGCACTTTGACGATATTCCATTTTTCCTTCTGCATGGGGTGTGGGGAGTGAACAGAAACTCTTTTTCAGGTCTGTCCTGTAATAACAGGCTCTATTTTCTCTACTATCTGATTGAGCATCTGGACGGAATATATCACTGTAAAGAATCATTTTTCCTTTTACACTATTAACAACTATACCCATACGGACATCCATTAAACCCTCAAACTTAATTTCTTCATAATTAACAGGGTTTTTTGAAAAATCCGCTCGGATTATTCCATCAGGTATTGTATCAGGACTGTAATAAACAATATCAGGATTCTCTTCATCCATCTTGGGATACCTTATCTCCTCGCCATCCCTGTTCACTTTAAGACATGATTCAAGTTTTTCAGGGCTTTTTGAAAGATCACAGATATACCCGTCAAATGAATCAACATACAATGCAAGTTTATCTCCGACTATCTGAGGATGATAGCCGATCCCGTTCCCGAGCTTTCTCCATTTCCATTCACCAATCTTTGCATATTTCATTTCTGATGGTCCGCCTTCAACTTCCCTGATATTCACAAAAACCCACTTGTCACTTATTTTAGGGTTATAGACTATGAAATACACCGGCTTATTATACACAACCTTCATTTTCCCTGAACTGTCTGAATAAACAAGATACTGCATCGAGCTGGCATTATCCTCTTTTAATCCTCTATCCGAAACTGTGTTAAAAAAAGCTCCTTTATGATAGGTAAGTGTGTCATTTGCAGTTCCGGGCCTGACAAACCGGTAAGATCTTTTTTCAACATCAAACTCTACCGCTTTAAAAAGAGGGGTTGTGAGATCAGTCGTTAAAACATGGTTCATCACAAGCCCTACCTTCCCGCCAGACAGATTATAATGCTTGAATGTGACCATCCCTGTCTGCCAACCTTTGGGATTGTTCGCATTTATCATCATGTCACATTCATCAAGATAATACCCCTCTCTTTCGCCGGAATAAAACGGTGTCAAATCATCCATCATACATGGATAACCAAGACAATCTTTGTCAGGATGTTCGGCAAAAAGCTTCCTGTTTCCGTCAACCCACAGATTTGCGATGCAGTCTGGATCATTATTCGTCGGTTTATCACATGCCCGGCAGAAGTGAATGCTTCCATCATTGCGGTAATAAGGATACCCCGCATCAATATGTGCAGGAAGACATTCCGCATTGTCAATGTCAGAAGCTTCATCCGGTTTTTCAGTATCATCCGTTTCGTTATCTTTTTCATCCTGCTCATCCTGCAAATCTTGTGAATCCTGCGAATCATGGTCTGAATCCTGGTCAAAATCATGGTTCTGACTGTTCCCATTACATGAAGTACATGAAAGCAGTGACATCAAAGAAACAGCCAAAATTAAATATAAAAACTTCATTTTCATCCCTCTCATCTGCTCATGAACAGTCTGCCGCTGTGAACGGTGTAAATTATACCGTCATTTACATAGCTGTCACGGAAATAGTTCTTTTTACCATTAACAGTCTCAACTGAAAGCCCTGAACCGCTTTTATCAATTCTGAACTGTCCGTTTTTACATCCGAGATATGTTTTGTTATGTATTAAAAATTAGAAAATAAATAGGAACAAATGTGGCAAAAAACAGCAATAAAACAGAGAAGGCAGCAATGGCAACCCTGGTTTTTCTTTTAAAAACCTTTCTTTTAACAATTTTCCTGATATCAGTTGCATTATTAAATTCAAAAAATGAAATAAGAAAGATGAAAAATATCGTAAAGTATAATCCTGCCACACTGGAAATCAAATCAACGGTAAATTTTTTATGCTCTACCATAAGAACAGGTCGGTTAACAACAAACCATGGATAAATCGTTTTTTCGACTAAATCAATCAAAATAAAACTCATTGCGATAGTTACGCCATATAAAAAACCAAAAAACCGAGTTTTTTCACCTGCAACATCAAGTGAGGAAAGGCAATTTCTGCATTCACAAATACCCATAGCTGATTCATAAAAATAAGCATCTGTCTCTTTACCGCAAACTGGACAAACAAATGTTTTTGAAAAAATCATCGCCAAGCCCTTAATATTGTTGATAATTATTGAAGTTGTAAAATATGGGCCCCGAAGCTCCATCAACATCTGCAGGATACCCACTTGAAATATTCCAAAATACATTGCCTCCATTATCCCAAGGATCTGCGGGGTAGCAATTATTTGCCAGAGCATATGGATTGCCACCATCACTCCATGGATCTGCAGGTAAAAAGTTGTCATTCAATGCAGGATGGTTTACATCTCCATATGGATCTGCTGGTAATTTTGTCAGCCAGTCACATACAACTGCTCCGGCAGCTGCCCCAAAAGGTCCACCCGTATAATAACCAAGAGCTCCGCACACTGCAACTGTTGCCCAATGAACAGCATCAGCCCAGGCATCAGACCCTGTAGATTGACCCACTGTTACGGTGTTACTGTTTGTATTTCCATTAGCATCTGTAGTTGATGTAGTTTCAGTAATTGTAAATGAAACATCTCCACTATTATCAGTGGTGGTTGTTCCACTAGTCGATTTTGAAGAAGATGAACCATCTGGATTTGTAGTAGTCGTTGTAGTTGTAGTAGTTGTGGTCTTGTTTCCCTCCGCATCAGTTGTGGTTGTAGTGGTTGTAGTGGTCGTTGTGGTTGATCCTCCGGAACCCTGTGAGGATGAAGAACTGTTGTTTCCTGAGTCTGATCCTACATAACTCGCATAATCATTTGTCCCATTTGGTAAAACTTTTCCTGTTGCAGGATCATAACTCCCGCCATACCCAGGTCCCATTTGACCGACAACTCCACCTGAACTTTGATTGCCGCCGATCCATCCAATTCCAGGCTCATAACTTCCGCCTGTGTTCACTCCATCGGGACCAAAACCAAAATCTCCTTGAGTTGATCCATTTGAACCGAATTCTCCGCTATCAGGCATCCATCCGACTCCTGCTTCATAATGTCCATTGCCTTTTGAGAATCCTCCCATGGATCCGGATTGACTTAATTCGTCAAGCCCACCACCTAATTGTGAAATTTGATCTAACATTATTGAATCACCAATATCCATTGAATAGCCAGCAGAAAAACTACCATTTATAAATATGCCTGGAAGAAAAATATTGTTAACTACTTTTCCTGGAACAAAACCGCCATCTGCAAAAATACCAGGCATAAAACTATTTTCACTTACAAATGTTCCAGGAACAAACTTATTTGACTCTGTTGCAATAATCCCCGGAACAAATCTGTTATTAATTATCACTCCAGGAATAAATTCATTTCCCTTAACAATACCTGGGTGAAATTTATTGTTTTCATCAAATCCGCCATGCAAAAAAGATCCGTCATTTTTTAGAATTCCTGGAACAAATCCTCTTGCACCTTGCAATCCTGGGATAAACACATTGTTTTCATTGAACCTGCCGGCAACAAAATTATCTGTAAAAGTTGTTATTCCAGGAACAAAATGATCAAAAAGAATCTTTCCATCAACACCGGCTATTTTGGCATTTATTCCATTGGGAAGCATTTTAATATCTTTTATCCCTACATTCAAATCACACACAAAATTCTCTATAATTAAGATTTCTTGAACAGTAATTGTTCCATTCTCTTTTTCAAGAATATCTCGAATGCAATTTTCAAAAGCAGGATCTTCAAATTCAACAATTTCTTCTGACAAACTCATTCTCAACCCGCTGCCTTCAGGGAAAAGGGTATATTGACCTATTGTGTGATTGTTGCGAAGTTCAACTTTATCTCCTGAAATAACAGGTCTCACAACTGTTGAGCCATTAAATGAAATTTTCATCACTGTGTCGCCGCTTGCCGCATAAAGATCACTTCCGTAAGCCCTTAATTCAACATTGCTCGGATTATAATATCCTGTGCTTATACTTGCAAGTGTTTCAAGATTGAACCTTTTCAGACCAGCCCATTCAAATGTATAAATAACTCCGTTAAGTATCTCAATCTTCTTAACATCTCCTGATGTGTTTTTCTGTTGAAGAATATTGAGCGTTGCCGGATCAATCACTTTTATTCCCTGTCCGTCACCTACATAAATCTTTCCATTGTAAAACCGCATTGATTTTGTCGAACCGTATGTGATTTTGTGTGTGTATGCAAAAGTATCAAGATCTATCGCGTCAATTCCGTTTTCAACTGCAATTATAAGCCTGTTCCCGACAATAACCATATCCTTGGCAGGACCGTAAATGTTTTTTGTGTGCATTAAAAACGGTTCAAGCGGATCGCTCATTTCATAAATTTCAACACGGTTGGAAAATCCCAACGCAACTATTGTTCCGGAACCTGCAATAGTTTGAACAGTGCCGTCAAAAGCAACGAAATCTGCCTGCGATTCAGTGAAAGGAACACATTCAGCATCAGATTTAATACCGCCACGCAATAAATTACTCTGATTTGAAATACAATAAGAGGAGCTTATTTCACCGGCATAAATTGATGCCGATAAAATTAAAAAACTCATTAAAATCGATAACTTCTTAAAAACCATTTTGATCTCCTATAATTTAATTAAAAAAACATTGCCGAATTGCTCTATATAATCAGCAGGAGATCTTGAACGGGGGGAGATCTGTCTCTTGTCTCTTGTCTCTTGTCTCTTGTCTCTTGTCTCTTGTCTCTTGTCTCTTGTCTCTTGAAAGAATCA
>JAGOEX010000195.1 GCA_017997475.1 bacterium | reverse complement strand
ATGTTTACAGAGTTGATGTGACCGATATTATCAGGGAAATGCAGTATGACATCAATTCGGGCGAAATAAAGCCCATGACCGGCGAATACAATGTTAAGGGCGTGGATGATATCTATGACTGTCAGTTGAGCGGAACGAATCACAATTACTGCAAGATGGCAAGCATGATCGGCGGCTGGCAGCTTATTTTCGTTTACGGTTCATCACAGATCGCAAGAAAAAGAATTTACATGTATAACGGCATGGACTGGAGTTCGAATACCAATATGAATCCGACAACTATCAACATCACCAACTTTGAACTTCCTGAAAATGCCGCTGTCAAGATCTCTTTCGTGACAAGTGACGGAGATGACTATCTGCCTGCTCCCGAATCTCTTGAACTTCAGGGAGGTCTTGCACCTTCAGCTCTTGTTCTGGGTGAGATCGGTGATCAGTCATGCAATCCGCTCAATCAGCCGTTTAACAGCAAGTTCAGAACAATAAACTACAAAGGGGAACAATCAGAATGCAGGACTGAACTCTCTTTTGATATTGATACCTATTTTCTCCAGTACGATCCTGAAGTTCCGGATTCCATTTTCAATCCGCATCTTCAGTACGGCACAAATTCAATGAATTTCTACATCAAAACAGGTGCTGATATTGTCCTCACAAACTATGTCATCCTGTCTGTTGATACACGGCTTCCCGCTTTTGACATTCCGCAGAAAAATGAAAAATTCATACTGACACCCCTCTCCCAGAGTGACAAAGTGTGTCCCAAAACCATTTTCGGATATCAGATAGTTGTCGAAAATCACGGCCACGAGCCGGCTGAATCGGTCATGGTCAAAGACATCGTTTCAGGAATTCAGTCATATATTCCGGGCACTTTCCAGATAGATGAAACCGGAACGGGAACATGTTTCAAGGACTTCGAAGACAATGGCGGATTTCCTCTTGAAGCAGGACTTAAGATCTCAGAATCATTTAATATCTGTCAAAATGAGGCAGATTGTGACAGAGTTCTTTTAAGGTTTCTTGTCAAGCCAGTCGACGAGGCACCGAAAAATGCCTCATTTACCAATTCAGCTTCCATCTGGGATGCAAAAACAGGCGAAGGACAATCATACAAAACCAATCAGGGACTTCCTGTGAGAGCCACTTTTGACAACACCTGTGAACCGATGGACGAAAAGAAGGTGAAAAACATGCTCTACAAACCCGAATCCATGGCATGCGGCGGAGAAGTTGAAATTCCTGACGATTCAGGCGATACCGGCGACAGCGCTAACGATGACACCGACACAGGCAACACCGGTGACACCTCTTCAGACGACGGTAACATTACTGATGAAGACGAGGATGTCGGTTGCGGCTGTTCAGTGATCTGAGTCTTTATATTATCTTGCAATTCAGACAATTTCGGTTATTTTTTACCGTACTTATTGGAGGCGGTGATGTTTACAAAAATGAAACTCAACAAGCTGATTAAAAAGATCCAGAATAGACAAAGGCAGATGGGCTGGATAAAGAAGAAACGGAACGCTATTCCAGAACCGATTGGAAAGCGCCTTGTTTCAAATCTTGAATTAACTGAAGAACTTATAAGAAAGCACCGGACCGGACACGCGAAGCTCGAAGATGCACAGAAACTGCTTTATGACATAGATCACAATTTCAAGCTCCATTTTGACAAATTCAAACAGAACGCACTTGCCGAGCTTTTTGATGAACTGTGGCTTGTTGTTCTCATTGCACTTGTACTTAAATTCTTTGTGATCGGGTCATACCGCGTTCCGACGGGAAGTATGGTAAATACGATCGAGATCGGTGACAATCTTTTTGTAGCAATGTTCGTTTACGGTCTCACCCTTCCTTTTGCTGAAAGTCAGTTTGTTGAGTTTTCAGATCCGGAAAGGGGCGAGATAATCACTTTCACCGAGCCTGAACCGCAGAAAAAAGCACTCGTAAAAAGAGTTATCGGTGTTCCTGGAGATACGATCCTTCTAAGTGGAACTGATGTTTATGTCAACGGGAAAAAGCTCATCAGGGAATTTTCAGGCAAAGTGACCTACACCTCATCAAGAGGCGAAAAAGCAACAACAACGCAGTTCATTGAGACAAATGAGAACGGCAGACAGTATAAAGTGATCTATAACGATGCGATAAGCGAGCAGAGAAGAGAAGAGATCGAGCAGTACTGCAAATACTGCAACAGATCTTTCACAGTCCCGCAAAGAAATTATTTCGTCATGGGTGATAACCGTGATGACAGCTTGGACAGCAGATACTGGGGATTTGTCCCGAGAGAAAATCTTCAGGGAAAACCACTATTTGTCTGGTTTTCAGTTCAGTTTGGCGAAAGCATTCTTGATGTCGTTGACCTCCGTTTAAAAAGGATCGGACATATCTTTAAATAAACGGGTTGATACACGGATCAACCCCTACAAGTTCCCCTCCATCTTTGCCGCTTCCGGGTCCGAGTTCAACGATATAGTCTGCACTTTGAATTATCTGACTTCGATGCTCTGCAATTATGACTGTGTGACCGAGGTCGTTAAGTTTTCTGAAAAGCATGAGCAGATGCGTGATGTCTGAAAAATGGAGTCCTGTTGATGGCTCATCGAATAAAAAGAACTTGTTTTCTGAATCATTTCCCAAGAGAAACTTTGAAAGGGTGACGGCAAGCGAAAGCCGCTGAACTTCTCCTGTTGAAAGGGAATTCGTCTGCTGATCAAGATGGAGATAACCGAGTCCGCAGTCATTCATAATATTCAATATTTTCATGATCTTGCTATCATCAGCAAAAAATTTGCGAGCTGTATCGACTTCCATTGAAAGGAGTTCATATATGTTCCTTCCGTTATATTTCTGATTGAGTATATCGCCACGGTATCCGGAACCTTCACAATCAGGACAGAGAGATTCAGAATCACTGATATAATCAAGTGAAACTGTTGTGTAACCGCTCCCCCCACAGCTTTTGCAGAGATTATCTTTAGTTATTTTAAAACCTTTGCCGAATTTTTTCTTAACTAAATCGCTTAAGCCGGTGATGGTTGCAACAGTTGAAAGTTTTGTTGTACTCAGAAATGGACGGTTTTCGCTATAGAAAATTTCTTTGCCTGCAAGTCGTTTCGCTATCACTTCCTTTAAAAGTGTTGTCTTGCCGCTTCCTGAAACTCCTGTGATGACAGTTGTCGCTTTTAATGGAATTTTGAGGTCAAACTTTTTAATATTTCTTGGACCATCAACTTTAAATTCAATAAATTCAGATAGATGCAACATCCTTTTTTCGGGAACGAACTTGAGCGATAAAGCTGTGGGAGTCTCTTTTTCAATGAGTTTTTCAACAGTTCCTTCAAAAATTATCTCTCCCCCTTTCTGACCCGATGCCGGTCCAAGCTCAATTATGTGATCTGCCGCTTTTATAACTGCCGGCTCATGCTCCACAGCAACAACTGTGTTTCCCTTTTCAACAAGCTCACGCAGAATTGAAACAAGATTTTCACTCTCTTTTACACTTACCCCTCTTGACGGCTCATCAATTATGTAAATTATGTTTGTCAGTCCGTCGTGACAGCTCTTTGCGAGCTTCAGCCGTTCTCTTTCTCCAAGTGACATTGAAGAAGTTGCCCTGTCAATTGAGATGTGGGAAAGCCCCAGTTTTATCAGACGGTTGAGTATGCTTTCCATTTCGGGTTTCAGCGTATATAAAACAGCTTTTTCAAGCTCTGTCATATTCAGTCCGTTATCAATGAACTTTTTTAATTCTATCGCTGAAAAACTGTTTATATGAGCAACTTCAGTTCCTGCAAATTTTATTTCAAGCAGTTCCTTTTTCAGTCGTTTTCCATTGCATTCAGGACAGACGACCTCTTCCATCAGATCTCTTAAAGCACTTTCGTTTTTATTGCCTATCGACCTGTGAAATTCATCAGTTATAAGATTTGCGAAACCCACCCATTTCCCTTTGAAATTGTGAGTCCCCTCAACTGCACCCCTCTTAAAATGCCATGAAACTGCAAACTCTCTGTCGGCAACTCCAAAAAGAGCAATATTCAATTCATTTTCAGAAAGTTCCGCAACCGGCCTTGAAAAATCAATGTTCAGTTCATTCCCTGCTGCAATGAGGGTGTGAACAAACTGACCCGATGCCTCACCATAAAATTTTCCCTGCTTTGTTCCGTCTATGGCTCCGTTGATGAAAGACTTTTCAGGATTTGTGACAACCTTTTTTATGTCTGTCTGCAGAATTACCGCTGTTCCGTGACATTTTTCACAGGATCCGGTTTCAGAATTAAAAGAAAAATCACCTGCACTGAACCTGCTCGGGTTACCTTTTTTGTCAGTTCCTGCCCTTGAATAAAGCATTCTGAGTATCTCATAAACTCCGCTCACTGTGCCGGCTGTAGATCTGACCCCTGTTGCAGTAAATTTCCCCGAAATCCCCACAGGTGCCATCAACCCTTCAGTTTTTGAAATCTCATCAGTTCTTTTTTTAAGCATCTGCGTTTTGACATAAGGGGAAACACCTTCAAGAAAGCTGTTTATGCACTCAGTAAAAAGTGTGTTAAAACAAAGCGTTGTCTTGCCGCTGCCTGAAACCCCCGCAACGACATTGAGCTTTTGCGGTTTTATTCTCAGAGTGATATTTTTAAGGTTATTTGTTTCAATCCCTTCTATGACTAGATCATTCTGCAATTTTTCAGTATAGTTATCGTGACAACTCCCGACAACTTGGGGCATCATGCTGTTATTGACAAAATTCCTGATGACTTCTGCTGTTTTAGTCGATCCGTTTTGAAGCAGATCCTGCGGACTTCCCGAAAAAACGATCTTGCCTCCATTTTCACCGCTATCCGGACCGAGTTCAACGATGTGACCGCTTTCGATAACAAACGATGGATTATTTTCTATGGCAAATATTGTATCACCTTCAATGACATTTGATCTAAGTACACAGATAAGTTTTTTCACATCCAGAGAGTGAAGACCTGATGACGGCTCTTCAAAAAGAATATTTCCTCCTCTTTTTGCTTTTGAAAGGTATGTGGCGAGTTTA
>JAGOEX010000194.1 GCA_017997475.1 bacterium | reverse complement strand
TTTTATTCCTGATCTGATCTCTTCTGATATGCTTTCATAGAGAGGTCGGTTCTTTTCGGGGAGGAATACTTTTTGGACTTTATTTCTTTTTGCGGCAAGGAGTTTTTCCTTGACTCCGCCGATGGGAAGCACTTCTCCGGTGAGCGATATTTCGCCTGTCATTCCGGTGAACGGGTCTATCTCTTTTTTAAGGAATAAGCTCAAAAGTGCAGTGGTTATGGTTATTCCTGCACTTGGTCCGTCCTTGGGGATCGCACCTGCCGGAAAATGGATGTGAATGTCCTTGTCTTCAGTTGTAAAATCGAGTCCGAGTCCGAAAGTTTCAGCATTGCTCTGAATATATGAAAGGGCGATCCTTGCCGATTCTTTCATTACATCGCCAAGCTGTCCTGTGAGGATCAGCCCCCCTTTGCCTTTCATCCAGTTTGCCTCGATCTTCAGTGTGCTTCCGCCATACTGAGTCCATGCGAGTCCAGTCACAACACCGATTCTCGCATCGTAATCAAGTTCTGTGTCTGAATATGGTGGAAGTTTGAGATATTTTTCAACAAGTTTCGGTGTTATGGTTTTCGGGAACTCTTTTTTCTGAACTTTGAGCGTTGTCACTTTTCTGCATATTGATCCGATGTTCCTTTCAAGGTTTCTGACACCTGATTCTCTTGTGTATCTTCTTGAAATGAAAAGAAGTGCCTCATTGGTGAACTTCAGCTCTTTTTGCTTTAATCCGCAGTTTTCAAGCTGTCTGGGAATAAGATATTTTTTTGCGATCTCAAGCCGTTCCGGATCGGTGTATCCGGAAAGACGGATTATCTCCATCCTGTCTTTAAGCGGAGCCGGAATGGTTTCTTCCCAGTTGGCTGTCGCAATGAAGAAAACTTTTGAAAGGTCAAAAGGGATCCCGATATAGTTGTCAAGGAACGAGAAATTCTGTTCAGGATCAAGCACTTCAAGCAGAGCCGAAGATGGATCTCCGCGGAAATCCTTGCCCACTTTATCAATTTCATCAAGCATGAAAACGGGGTTGCTGGAACCGCTTGTCTTTATTCCTTCGATAATTTTTCCGGGCATTGCACCGACATAGGTTCTTCTGTGACCTCTGATCTCGGCTTCATCGTGAAGTCCGCCTAAGCTCAGCCGGTAGAAATTTCTGTCAAGTGCTCTTGCAATCGATTTCCCGAGCGATGTCTTTCCAACTCCGGGAGGCCCGATGAAGCAGAGGATCGGTGATTTAGAGTTGCCGCGGATCTGTCTTACCGCAAGAAATTCAAGGATCCTTTCTTTCACATCAACGAGCCCGAAATGGTCTTCTTCAAGTATTTTACCCGCTTTTGCAATGTTTTTATTATCTTTTGTCTCTTCCATCCACGGAAGTTCGAGAATTGTATCAAGCCATGTCTTGACAACGACTGTTTCAGATGCCGCAGGGTTCATTGTTTTTAAGCGTTCAAGCTGTTTTTTTGCTTCTGTTCTCACCTTTTCCGGCAATTCAATCGAATCAAGTTTCTTTTCGTATTCCTGAATTTCAGAAAGGTGGGGATCTTCGTTTCCAAGTTCCTTCTGGATCTGCTTCATCTGCTCTTTGAGAAAATATTCCTTCTGTGCTTTCCCAAGCCGTTCCTTTGCCTTGTTGCGGATGTCTGATTGTATTTCGATGAGCGAAAGTTCTTTTTCAAGTGATTCATGAACGATCTGAAGTTTTTTCATCACTGAGTTCTCTTCAAGCACTCTTTGTGAAAGTTCAACAGATTTTGAAAGATGGCTCATTATTATCTCTGCAAGCCGGCCCGGGTTTTTCACACCCTGAATTGCCGCAAGTGCTTCAGGAGGAAGCATGATCTCGCCCTGATCGGCAATGTTCTTTATCTGCCGTTTTATTTCGGTCATCAATGCCTGCGACATAACATTGTTCTGGTCGGGTTCATCGTCGATCACATTTACATCTGCAGTATAATAACCGCCCTGTTCATCATAACGGATGTTTCGAATGGACGCTTTTTTGTATCCCTGAATGTAAAGCATCATGTTTCCGTCAAAGTTCTTCTGCATTCTAATAACGGTTGCAACGGTGCCCGTAGAATAGACTGTTTCGTCCTTTATCTGGTCAATTGAGGGATCTTTCTGTGCTGTAACGATCAGATATCCTTCCGCGGTTATCGCCCTGTTGACGGCGCTTGAGGAAAAACCCCGCTGGACATTGACATTCATTATCATATATGGAAAAAGGACTGAATCTTTCAGCGGCAGGACCGGGAGTGAAGGGGGGATTATGTTCGTTGTTCCGTTTCCGTTATTCATGTTCTCCTCCGTTTTCTGGCTCTATTTTGATAATACCCCTTTTGTCAACAACTATCGGAAATTTTATTATAAGCACGCCGTTGTCCATTGAAACGGTCGCTTTATTGAAGTTTACGGCCCTCCCGAGATGTATTACTTTCCGGAAAGTTCCGTTCTCCCGTTCAAGGCAGACACAGTTTTCATAACGGTTGCTTCTCAAAGTATCCTTGTCTCCGCTTATCTCAATGAACTGGTCAAAACCGAAAACACTGACATTTTCCATCGTAAGTCCCGGCACTTCAATTTCAACGACAAGCCGGCAGCCACCCTCATCAATAAACACATCGTATGGAAAATCAATCTCGCTCTTCTGAGATTTTTCAGGGTCAAGCAGATCGGAAAGTGCCGATTCTATCTCTTCGACCAGTCCACGGTACTGTTTAAGAACGCTTAAATTGTCAGAATTTTTTCTTTCAGTCATATTCCACCTTTATAAATCAAAATCCTTGCCAAGTTTACAGGAATCGCATTTTATGGCAAGTCAAATCTTATAAAAATATTTATCCTAAAATCTTGTAAATAAAGCGATGTGACATTATATATATGCAGTACTTTGTTTTTTTTATTTTCCGGAGGGAAAAATGAGCTCAGATAGAGGACAACTCGGTATTATTGCTTGTAATTCAGGCAGAGCTTTCGCCAATTCAGTGGTGGACTACCTTAAAGATAAATATAAAAGGGACAACCGTGAAGACCGGTTCAGATATGTTAAAACCACAGAAACCCATTTTGCAAACGGTGAGATAAAGACTTCAATAGATGAGCCGATCCGCGGTATGGATGTCTATATAATTCAGCTTATGGACGATCCCATGAGCGATCTTTCGGTAAATGACAACCTGATGGCTCTTGCTACAGCGGTGAATGCTGCCTACAACAGTGATGCCGGTTCGATAACGGCGGTCATTCCGCAGTTCCCCAACGCAAGACAGGAAAGAAGAAAAGGGCGTGAAAGCGTTACAGCTTCAATGGTTTCAGCATTCATTGAGGAAAGCGGTGCTTCGAGAGTTCTGACGATCGACATTCACGCTGAAGCGATCGCCGGTTTTTTCCATCGTGCCCGTCTTGACAACCTTCATGCCAGCAGACAGCTTATGAGAGCGATGTGCAAGAGATCACTGATAAACGATAACACCGTTGTTGTTGCACCTGATGTCGGAAGTGCTGAAACTGCAAGATACTACTCAAGAGAGCTTAAGACAGACATGGCCCTTATAGTAAAGGAAAGGGATTATTCCAAAGCATCTGTCGTTGTTGAAGCAAGACTGGTAGGAAGTGTTGAGGGAAGGAATGTTGTCATTGTCGATGATATGATCGCAACAGGCGGAACGCTGATCGCGGCATGTGCAAAGCTTAAAGAGCTCGGTGCTGAAAATATTGATGTTTTCTGCACATTTCCTTTCTTTAACGGGGAAGCTGTTAAGAAACTGGACGAGGCGTTTGCAAACGGAACGATCCATTCTGTTACCGGAACAAATGCAGTCTGGAGAGGAGAAAAGTTCATTGCCGATCATCCATGGTATAACGAAGTGAGCGTGACCCGTCTTTTTGCGAAGGTTATCTATCACATAAATCACATGGAATCTATTTCGAACATACTTGAATCTTAAAATATCTTCAGGGAGGAAGCAGTGATGTTAAGGATCGACAAGGTTGCCGGTCATGATGTGCTTATGGAATCGGACATTCCTTTTCTCAAACTTTTCAGAAAAGGGAAGGTGCGTGAGGTTTATGAGATAGGTGAATATCTTCTCATAGTTGCCACCGATAGAATAAGTGCATTCGATGTTGTAATGAAGTCGGGTGTTCCGGGGAAAGGTGTGTATCTGACAAAACAGTCCTCATACTGGTTTAAATTCATTGAGAAGAATGGAATTCCAACCCATTTTGTGACAGATAATATTGCGGAAATGGTTGAAATAACAGGGGAAAAACGGCTTCTTGATCTTGGCTGGCTTGAAGGGAGAGTGATGCTTGGTAAAAAAGCAGAAGTGCTTCCCGTTGAGGCGGTATGCAGGTTCAGAATATTCGGCTCGGCAGTTATTGCCCTCAAGAAAGGGACATGGATCTGGGATGAGATCGAATCTGAAGAAGGATTGAAGGAAGGTGCTCTCATAAAGAACGGACCTGTTTTCACTCCGACAGAGAAATCTGAAACTGATGATAAAATTTCTTTTGAACAGATGGTGGAACTTATAAAAGACAGAGAACTCGCTGAAAAAGTTAAAAAGAACACAATAGATCTTTTCAGGATGTGCAACGATCACGCTGTTTCAAAGTTCGGTTTTGAGATCGCTGACGGAAAGGTTGAATACGGCATGATAGATGGAAAACTCGCCCTTGTTGATGAGACATTCACAAGTGACAGCGCAAGGTTTATTCCTGATAAGTCAAAGGAAGTATTCAGAAAATGGCTTACGGATAACAATTTGAAAAAAGTTGCGGCAGTTGTGCCTGATGACATTTCAATGAAAGTTTCCGATCTTTACAGAAGTCAGTGCAATGATATGGGAATTGATATTTAAAAGATAACCGGAGAGTACATGAAGTTCAATTACAAAACACTTCTGATCTGGCTTGGGATAATCATAGCTGTCTTTTTTGTGATAAATATTTCACAGATGACAGCAGAAAAGACCATTGCCGAGATCAATATGACCGAATTCCGGTCGAAAGTGAAAGCGGGAGAAGTGAAAGAGGTCGTTATCGACGGCATAG
>JAGOEX010000193.1 GCA_017997475.1 bacterium | reverse complement strand
TTGTAATGACGAATGAAGTTGATAAAGATAAAGTAATGACTATAATAACAGAGGAATTTGGACCTGATGCGGAGGAAATGATGCCGTCACTTGGAAAGAAAATATACAACGAAGGCAGACAGGAAGGTAGAGAAGAAGGAATCCAGATCGGAATTGAGAAAGGAATTGAGAAAGGAATTGAGAAAGGAGCTTTTGCCAAAGCTGTTGAAACTTGCAGGAATGCTCTTAGATCAGGGATATTGCCTGAACTGGTTGCCAAAATAACGAATCTTCCACTTGAAAAAGTTCTTGAAATTCAGAAAACTCTCCAGACAGATTAAATTTTCATTATAGAACACAAAATTAACCGGTAAGATATAATTGAACGAGGCAATGTTGTCGCATTGACAGATAATTCTGGTAATATTCTTGAGCGTTACAGGTACAGAGTTTGGTGGCAAATGAGAGGAATAATTCAGCCGGAGGTAGATCCATGGGAGTAATAGCTGATAAAATTAAAGATAACAAGCTATTTTATTCGCTACTTTTCGTCGAAGAAATTAGTTATTTTAATCTAATTGCTGGATTGATTTTAGGATATAGTATAGATTCAGTTGGACGATCAGGTTTAGCAGTTATTTGTGTAATAGCGTCCTTTATAATGATGTTTTTAGTTCATGTGATATTTTTTATAAGTAGTTTTTTTCATTCCAAAATTAAAATTATGCGAAAAAACACAGTCATGTTTTTTCTATTTCGTCTGATATTAATAATTATGTGTCTGGTTCTTTTTGCACATTTTGAGTAAACAGGAGTTCAAAATGAAAAAACATCTTTTCTGGATATATATAGCGATTCTTGAAATAAACATGGTTATCTCCATGCTGCTCCAACACCTTCCAAAGATGATGGGTTATATAACAAACAAGGAAGGATTGAAAGTGTTGGCAATGTATGATGGATGCTTTAAGGTGAGTATAATCGTAATGTTTCTGATGTTTGAAGTTTTTTTTATCGCGAGTTTCTTTATTGATGAACTTGCCGCAAAGAGAAAGAGGGCAGCAATAATATTCCTGATTAATCTGATGATTGTTTCACATCTTTTTATGTTTCCTTTAGTGTTTTTTAATGGTTAAGTTTTTAAATAACCCCCAAGGAAGCCCCTTATGAAGTATTCATGGATACAGAAAACAGCGAAAGGAAAGAATGTCCCGATTTGAATATCCTTGCATTTTTGTTTTCCCTTAATATGTTATTGTCGTTGTTGGTTTTTATATAATTTCTGAAATGAGGCGGAAATGAACATTCAGAATCTTATGCAGCAGGCACAGAAGATGCAGAAGAAAATGGCTTCTCTTGATGCTGAGTTCAAAAACGAGATATTCAAGACTGAAACCGGTGGCGGAGCTGTCACAATAACAATGAACGGTGATATGAAAATTATCGAAGTGAAAATGTCAGATGAACTCATAAAATCACAAGACCATGAAATGATTGCAGATCTTTTTACAGCCGCAGTTAATCAGAGCATCGATACCGTTAAAAAGGAAAAGGAGACCCGGCTTTCAAAAGTTGTTGGAAAAATGGGCGGAATGCCAGGTCTTTTCTGAGGTGAAATGATCCATCCTGAAGTAAAACAGTTGATCGAGGAGTTGAAAAAACTCCCCGGAATATCGCTCAAACTTGCACAGAAGCTCGCATATTCGATATTAAATGACGCTGAACTTAAAAAAACACTTGGAAATATTGTGAAGCTTTCAGAAAACATAGAAGTGTGTCATGACTGCGGCTTTTTCAGAACTGAGGGTTCAAGTTGTGTGAACTGTTCAGGAAAAAGTTCAGAAATATGTGTCGTGGCGACATATTCCGATATGAGCGCAATTGAAAGAACGGGCTGTTTTTCGGGTTCTTACCACATTCTCGGGGGCTTGATTGCCCCTCTTGAAAATACTCTGCCTGAAGATTTGCTGATAGACCAGCTTAAAAAAAGAGTTGAACAGAATCCGGGGGTTGAAATACTGCTTGCGCTTCCCTTCTCAATTGAAGGAGACGCAACAGCCCTTTACATAAAAGATGAACTTGACGGACTTAACATGAAACTGTCCCGCATTGCAAGAGGACTTCCAGCCGGCTGCGCTCCCGATGTCCTTGACAGAAAGACTGTTCTTGAGGCATTCAGCGGGAAGACATATATTAACTGAAACTTTGCTTATACGGAGGAAAAAATGCCAAAGAAGAAAGTTGTTATGAAATGTATCGACGGAAACCACGCGGCAACCCATTCGAGTTATGCTTTAACCGAAGTTGCTGCTATCTATCCTATCACCCCAAGCTCCAACATGGGCGAAAATGCCGATGAATGGAGCGCTTACGGCCTCAAAAATATTTTCGGTGAAAAAGTTCTTGTAACTGAACTTCAGTCTGAAGGCGGAGCAAGCGGAGCAGTTCACGGTTCATTAAGTGCAGGCGCACTCACGACGACATACACTGCTTCACAGGGACTTCTTCTGATGATCCCGAATCTTTACAAAATGGCAGGAGAGCTCCTTCCCGGCGTTCTTCATGTCAGCGCAAGAGCTGTTGCGGCTCATGCCCTTTCAATATTCGGAGATCACAGCGATGTAATGGCATGCCGTCAGACAGGTGTCGGGCTTATTTCAAGTAACTCGGTTCAGGAATCAATGGACCTTGGTCTTGCGACACACATCGCCGCAATCCGTTCAAGTCTCCCTTTCATTCATTTCTTTGACGGATTCAGAACAAGTCACGAAATTTCAAAAGTTGAAATGATCGACTACGAAGACATCAAAAAAATAGCCCCCTACGAAGAGATCGCCGCTTTTAAAGAGAATGCGATGCGCCCCGACAGGCCTGTACTCAAGGGAACAGCACAGAACCCTGACATCTTCTTCCAGGCGAAAGAGGCATCAAATCCATATTACGACAGAGCTCCAGGAATAGTTCAGGAGGCATTTGACAGAGTTTTCAGCATAACCGGCAGAAAGTATCATCTTTTTGATTATTACGGTCATGCAGAAGCTGAAAGAGTAATAATAGCGATGGGTAGCGGATGTGAAACCATTGAAGAAACAATAAACTACCTTCTTGAAAAAGGAGAAAAGGTCGGTCTTGTGAAAGTGCGGCTTTACAGACCTTTCAGTGCTGAACACTTTATGAGAGCTCTTCCTGCAACGACAAAGTCAATTGCTGTCCTTGACAGAACAAAAGAGCCGGGAAGCGAAGGCGAGCCCCTTTACAAGGATGTTTCCACGCTTCTTTATGAAAGAAAAGAGACAATCAAAGTCATTGCCGGCCGCTACGGTCTTTCATCAAAAGAGTTTACTCCGGGCATGGTAAAAGCGATATACGACAACCTTAAAGCCCGTGAACCGAAGAATTTTTTCACAGTCGGGATCAATGATGATGTAACATTCACATCACTGGGATATGAACCGCTTGACACCGTTGTTAAAGGGACGGTTCAGTGCAAACTTTACGGACTCGGTTCAGACGGAACGGTCGGTGCATCAAAGAATGCGATCAAGATCATCGGTGAAGAAACTGATATGTATGCACAGGGTTACTTCTCATACGACTCAAAGAAATCGGGCGGCATAACAGTCAGTCACCTGAGATTCGGCAAAGAAAGAATTCAGTCACCATATCTTATCACTGATGCTGATTATGTAGCATGCCACAATCAGGCATATGTATATCAGTACGATCTTGCAAAGACACTTAAAAAGGACGGTGCGTTCGTTCTTAATACAGTCTGGGACGAAAAAGAAACTGAAGAAAACCTTCCTGCTTCACTTAAAAAGGATATTGCAAGAAAGAACGGTAAGGTTTATATAATTGATGCTGTTAAAATTGCTGACAGACTCGGTCTTGGACAGCGTATCAACATGATAATGCTCACTGTTTTCTTCAAACTTGCCAAAGTCATTCCTTTTGAAGATGCCGTAAAAAACCTCAAAAAGGCAAATGAAAAATCTTACGGTAAAAAGGGCAAAGCTGTTGTTGACATGAATAATGCCGCAATAGATGCTGCTGCGGCGGAACTTAAAGAGATCAAATATGACTGTGAAAAATGGCTCCATGCAGAAGTTAAAGAGATCGACATCAAGAAAGTCCACGAACAGTTCGTTGACGAAGCTGAAAAAATAATGGTTGAAGGAATTATCAATCCGATAGCACGGCTCAACGGCGATGACCT
Source organism: bacterium (assembly GCA_017997475.1). GTDB lineage: Bacteria > UBP6 > UBA1177 > UBA1177 > UBA1177 > JAGOEX01. Next base: position 884 of record JAGOEX010000193.1, on the reverse strand, counting down.
CCCAGTGAGTGCGTTTGCTTATGAAGAAAGAGGAGCACTTCCCGGTCCTGACGGTTCTTTCCCGACAGCGACAACAAGATTTGAAAAGCGCGGTGTTGCAATTAAACTTCCGAAATGGATCGCAGAGAACTGCATCCAGTGCAACAAATGTTCTTATGTCTGCCCCCATGCCGCCATCAGACCTGTGCTTGTAACAAAAGAAGAACTTTCAGATGCACCGGAATCTTTTAAAACGATAAAGGCAGTAGGCAAAGAACTTGCAAACCTTGAATACAGAATGCAGGTATATCCTATGGACTGTCAGGGTTGCGGAAACTGTGCTGATATCTGTCCGGCTCCGAAAGGGAAAGCCCTTGACATGGTTTTCTTTAACGAGATCGTTGAAGTTGAAGCGAAAAACAACGATTTTTCAATTAATGTTCCGGTAAGAGATGACCTTATGTCAAAATCTACTGTGAAAGGAAGTCAGTTCCAGCAGCCTCTTTTTGAGTTCAGCGGAGCATGTGCTGGTTGCGGTGAAACTCCTTATGTTAAACTTCTGACACAGCTTTTCGGAGACAGAATGTTCGTTTCCAATGCTACAGGCTGTTCATCGATCTACGGCGGAACCGCTCCGACTATTCCTTACTGCAAAAACAAGGACGGATACGGTCCGGCATGGGCAAACTCACTTTTTGAAGACAATGCTGAATATGGATACGGAATGGCACTTGCAGTCCGTCAGAAAAGAGGCAGAATAGAAATGCTCATGAACGAGATACTCGATTCAAAATGTGACTGCAGTAAAAATGTAAGTAACGAACTCAAAGCACTTTTCAAAGAGTGGATCGCCAATAAAAACGATGCAGACAAAACAAAAGAGATATCTCCGAAGCTTATTTCTG
>JAGOEX010000017.1 GCA_017997475.1 bacterium | reverse complement strand
ATCTCTTTTTGAGCCATTTCCGCCGCTTTTTTTATTTCGCCGGCTCTTGTAAGTAGTATCCGCACCTGCTGATTGACAGCACTGTCTTCAAGCAGTTCTTTTTTCGGGAAATCTGCCCCTTCCTTAAAATTCCCTGTTATTTCAGCTACTTTTAAGACATTGAGCACTGTCCCGGTGTTGTTTCTGTCAATTTTGTCCCTGATCGCCCAGCCCTTTTCAAACTCTTCGGTCTGAAGATATACAGAAAAAACAGCTTCCCACAGATCGACAGATGAAGGGTCGGTAGCGATCGCTTTGTTATAATAATTCAACGCTTCAGCCATATTGCTTTCAACATAGAAAAGGTTGCCGGCAAAAAAGAGTGCGCCTGTGTGGTCCGGCTTCAGCCCGATAGATTTTATGGCGAATTCTTTTGACAGATTGATGTCACCAAGGTCGTAAGCTATCATTGAAAGGTTGTAGTATGATTCTGCAGGAAGAATGTTTTTTGCCGCGCAGTCCATGAAAACTTCTTTTGCATCTTCCTTTTTTCCAAGTTCGCTCAGTGTCAATCCAATATAGAAAAGTGCCTGGCTGTAACTGCTTTTCTGGAATGATTCAAGGGCACTGCCGTATTCGTTTTTGATGAACGAATCTTTTCCCTCAATGAAAAAACTGTCCGCACTTTCAACATTCTGTTCAAGCAGTTTAAGGTTTTCCTGATCTTTTCTGTTTTGTGTCCTTTCTGCTGATGAGCATCCGGCGGACAGCAAAATAAAGGCAGGCAAAGTTAAAAGAAAAAAGATCTTTCTCAAGGTTTTCCCCCTAAAAATGATTTCCCGGTATGACAACTCTTTCGACTTCATCGGTTCTTACGATCCTTCCGACATAGTATCTGTCCGAATCTTTCAGCAGTTCTTCAACCTGATCTTCCGGAACGATAAGCATGAACCCGGTTCCGCAGTTGAATGTTGTGAACATCTCTCTTTGTGTCAGGCCTGCACAGCTCTTCATCCATTTGAAAACCGGAAGAACAGGAAATTTGCCGTCGATCAGAGCACCTAATCCTTCAGGAATGACCCTCGGAATATTTTCATAAAATCCGCCGCCGGTGATGTGAACCATACCGGAGATTTTAAATTTCTTAATCAATTCAAGCACTTCCTTGACATATATTCTTGTGGGTTTGAGAAATTCCTGTGCAACCGTAAGACCGAGTTCGTCTATCATGTCCCCGGTCGAAAGACCCATTTTGTTGAAAACGATCTTCCTGACAAGCGAAAATCCGTTTGAATGGACACCTGTTGACGGGATTCCGATGATGCAGTCACCTTCTTTGATCTTTGATCCGTCAATAATTTTTTCGCGATCCACAACACCTACACAGAAGCCGGCAAGATCATATTCACCTGATTCGTAGAAATCCGGCATTTCGGCAGTTTCCCCGCCGACAAGAGCACATCCCGCCTGAAAACAACCTTCGGCGATTCCTGCAACAACTTCCGCGCCGACTTCGGCACTTAGTTTTCCTGTGGCAAAATAATCAAGAAAGAAGAGAGGTTCGGCTCCGCCCACGATCACATCGTTGACACACATTGCGACCAGATCTATTCCGATAGTATTGTGAATCCCTGAGAGAAATGCGAACTTGAGTTTTGTTCCTACGCCGTCAGTTCCGCTCACAAGAACAGGGTTTTTTATTCCTTCCGGAATCGATACGAGTGATGAAAAGCCGCCGATGCCCGCAAGAACTTCAGGCCTCATTGTTCTTTTAACGAGGGGCTTGATCTTTTCAACCATTTTTGCCCCTTCTACTATGTCAACTCCAGCATTTTTGTAATTAAGCTCGGACATTTCACCCTCCGGATAAGATTAATATGACAAAGAAACTACTGTAATATATTTAACGGCTCAAATAAGTCAATTTGAAGAGGAAAATTGATTTAAAGGATAATTCAGGTAAAATTTCGTCTGTTTTTTTCATTATAAACGGGGAAGGGAATGAGAAATTTTATTATTTCAGTGATGCTTGCGGTCTTTGCTTTTTCGTGCGGAGATTCTGTAGCTACAAAAAGCAAGCCCAAAAATGACGATGACTCCTCTGTTTCAGAAAACGATTCTGACCAGACAGCATCAGATGACGAAAATGTTAATGATGACAACCAGACAACGAAAGATGATGAAGTTGTAAAAGATGACATCTCAGTACCGGATGAAGATTCTGTAATAAGTGACACTTGCGGGAACACTTCGATAGAATGGCCTGAAGTGTGTGACGGCGGAACGATGGACTGTGTTGATATTGATGACACAAAATATTCTTCCGGCAAGGCAAAATGCAAAGACAACTGCAGCGGATGGGACACAGCGACATGTGTCGAGATAGAGCCGGAGAACTGTATGAACGGTGACAGGCGGTGCTATGGTGCATATCAGTATCAGATCTGTGCCGGAGGTGTGTGGGGTGAACCGGCAACATGCAGCAAGAGCGGTACTTGTTACGGTGACGGCTTATGCAGTAACGACTGCTATCCTCACGGTTCATATTCATGCTATAACGGTCAAGTCTACTGGTATGATACATGCGGTGAAATGGAGGAGATCAAGGAGAATTGCGGCACAAGCGGATATGTCGGAAGCAAATACTGCATAGATGATGAAGTGTATCAGGACTATAAAACGGTATACTGTGATTATCAAAGCTGTGATTCAGAAACAGAGCCAGTTTATATAGAATACTGTGATAACGGATGTGTATCCGGCGAATGCAATGTAGAAGCTCTTGATCCTCCGACTAATGTCGCTGCTTCGGACGGATCGTATGACGGGTATGTCTACATTACATGGAGTGCCGTAACTGGAGCGACTGACTATTATATTTACCGGGCAACCTCTTCAACAGGCACTTATTCCAAAATTGATTCATCTGGCGGGTACAACTATTATTATGATTATCCTCCATCAGCAAACACAAGCTATTACTATAAAGTTTCGGCCTACAATTCTACTGCCGGAGAAAGTGCGATGAGCAGTTATAATGCGGGCTGGTGTTACTGATCGTTTTATCCGTTCATGTTTTATTTTATGATGTCTGATTGCTTGACATCGTTTCATTAGACATTAGAATAGCACCAATTTATTGTTTATTTACAGAGAGGATAACAATGGAAAATGATACAAAAAAAATAGAAATGGCGCTTACTTTTGACGATGTTCTTCTTGTTCCCCATTATTCGGAAGTTCTTCCAAGTCAGGTTGACATATCTTCAAAGCTTACTTCAAAGATAACTCTGAACACTCCTTTGATGAGCGCGGCGATGGATACGGTCACTGAAGTTGATACAGCCATTGCGATGGCAAGACAGGGCGGGATGGGCGTCATTCACAAGAACATGACGATCGAAGAACAGTCAAAAATGGTCAAGATGGTCAAAAGGTCGGAAGCCGGAGTGATAACAAATCCGATAACCATATCTCCCAATGCACACATAAGCGACGCCCTTGAGTTGATGCAGAGCAACCGGATCTCGGGGATTCCAGTCACGGAAGATGAAAAACTTGTCGGCATAATCACCAACAGAGATCTCCGTTTTGAAACCGATATGAACAAAAAGGTCGGCGAACTGATGACAAGAAAGCTGATCACAGTAAAAGAGAATTTCCCGATGGTTGAAGCAAAAAAACTCATGCACGAACACAGGATAGAAAAGCTTCTTGTTGTAGATGCAAACGGCGGTCTGGCAGGACTTATAACTACAAGAGACATAGAAAATCAGGAAAAATTTCCAAATTCTGCAAAAGACAATCTGGGCCGGCTTGTTGTCGGAGCGGCGATAAGCCCATCGGTTTCCGGAATGGAAAGGGCTGCGGCGCTTGTCAAAGCAGGTGTCGATGCACTTGTCCTTGACTCGGCACACGGACACTCGAAAAATGTGATAGATACGGTAGCTGAACTCAAAAGCCAGTTTCCGGATGTTGATATAATCGTAGGTAACATTGTAACGGCTGAGGCGGCTGAAGCACTTTTCCAGGCAGGGGCGGATGTCGTTAAAGTCGGTATAGGTCCCGGATCGATATGTACGACAAGAATAATCGCAGGTGTCGGATATCCTCAGCTTTCCGCGATATTCAATGTCGCACCGGTTGCAAGAAAATGGGGCAGGGCTCTCATTGCGGATGGAGGAATAAAATACTCCGGAGATGTTGTCAAAGCCATTGCTGCCGGAGCAGACGCTGTAATGATCGGCGGAATGTTCGCAGGAACCGCTGAAGCTCCGGGCGAAACAGTCCTTTATCAGGGAAGAACCTATAAGATGTATAGAGGAATGGGTTCTCTGGGTGCAATGAAAAAAGGGAGCAAGGACAGATATTTTCAGGATAATGTGGTCGATGAGCAGAAATTTGTTCCTGAAGGTATCGAAGGGCGCGTTGCATACAAAGGTCCTCTTTCTGACACAATTTACCAGTTGTCCGGCGGGTTGAAAGCAGGATTCGGATATCTGGGGGCGCTGAATGTTGAATCTCTCAGAAAAAATGTAAAGTTTATCCAGATAACCAATGCAGGATACCGTGAAAGCCATGTTCATGATGTCACGATAACGAAAGAAGCTCCGAATTACCGTACAGAAAGGTAAAAAGAACGGTTTTGTAATATCTTGAAATTGTTAATTAAAAATGTTTCACAATATTCCTGCTAAATAAAATAATTGACTTGGGCACCATCACAAATATAATGCCGTAAGTTTTTTGTATCGTTCAAAAAAGGAGGATTTCAGTATGTTCGATAAAGTGAGAAAAACGGAAGTGATCAGCAAGTTCGGGATCAATGAAAAAGACACAGGATCTCCGGAAGTTCAGGTAGCTCTTCTCACAGAAAGGATCAATATGCTCACCGATCATTTCAAGGAGCACAAAAAAGATAACCACTCAAGACTCGGTCTTTTGAAAATGGTTGGAAAAAGGATGAAGCTCCTTAAGTACATAAAAGGAAAAGATTTTGGTACATACAACACACTTATCAAGGAACTTGGTCTCCGTAAGTAACCTTTATATTCAGGTTCTTTCAAGAAAAGTGTCCATATTTTCAACTGTCAGATCAACAGAAGTATAAAAAAGAGGAAAAATGAAAGAGATTAAAGAAAGCATCGTTTTTAACGGAAAAGACCTTTCCATCGCAACAGGAAGATATGCAAAACAGGCAGACGGAGCAATATGGCTCACATACGGTGGAACGGTACTTCTTGCAACGGTTGTTGCATCAAAGGAAGAAGTTTCTGATGACATTGATTTTTTCCCGTTAACAGTTGATTATGTTGAGAAATTTTATGCCGCTGGTAGATTCCCGGGCGGTTTTTTGAAAAGAGAATCCCAGCAGAGCACTGCGGAGAAACTTACTTCAAGACTTATTGACAGACCGCTTAGACCGATGTTTGCCGACTGGTTTAAGAACGAAACGCAGATACTTGTAAACCTTTTAAGTTATGATTCAGAATGTGATCCCAAAGTTATTTCAATACTTGCTTCATCTGCGGCGCTTATGGTGTCGGATATTCCTTTTAACGGACCTGTTGCCGGATGCCGGATTGTTAAAAAGAACGGTGAATTTATCATTAATCCTTCTTTAAACGGTGAGCCGGAAAAATATGAAATAGATATCACTCTTGCCGGAAACCGCGAATCGATCATGATGGTTGAAGGAGAAGCTCTTGAAGCATCTGAAGATGATATGACCGCTGCGATCGAGATCGGTCACAAGGCAATTCAGCCGCTTCTTGACATTCAGGAAAAACTTGCAAAAAAGATCTCTCCTGAAAAAAGAGCTGAAAAAGAGATAAAGATTGATGAAAAACTGAAGAAATTTGTTGAAAAAAATGCCGCTTCACTTGTAAAGAAAGCACTTTCCACAACAGTAAAACTTGAAAGATATTCGCTTGTGAAAGAGGCAAAAGAGAAGGTTGTTGAACTTGTAATAAAAGCACTTGAAGACGGTGAAAAGTTCAATGATGCTGATAATCAGGAAAAGGTTGTCAAGAGGTCGAAGGGCTTTTTTGAGAATTATCTCAAGGAATCCATGAGAGAGATGATAGTCAAGAAAAATAAAAGGATCGACGGCAGAGATCTTACTTCGATAAGACCGATCACCATTGATCTCGGAGTGCTTCCGAAAGTTCACGGCTCGGCAGTTTTCACAAGAGGCGAAACTCAATCTCTTGGAACTATAACTCTCGGTATCGGACATGATGAGCAGAGAGTTGATACAGTTACTGAGGAAGACAGCAAGAACTTCATGCTTCATTATAATTTCCCCGGTTTTTCTGTGGGTGAAGTAGCACGGCTTAAATCTCCGGGAAGAAGAGAGCTCGGTCACGGCAATCTTGCTGAAAGAGCACTTTCTCCGATAATTCCTTCAAAAGATGAGTTCCCTTACACGATCAGAGTCGTTTCTGAGATACTTGAGTCAAACGGTTCGTCTTCACAGGCGACTGTATGTTCAGGTTCTCTTGCGCTGATGGATGCCGGAATACCTTTTAAGAAACATGTTGCAGGCATTGCAATGGGACTTATAAAAGAGAAAAACGATTTTTTCATTCTTTCCGATATATTAGGCGACGAAGATCATCTTGGCGACATGGATTTCAAGGTTGCAGGGACAAAAGACGGCATTACAGCGATCCAGATGGATATTAAGATAGAAGGTCTTCCCAAAGATGTGATGGAAAGGGCAATGATCCAGGCAAAAGTCGGCAGAATGCACATAATCGGTGAAATGGACAAGGCGATTACTGGTCCAAGATCAGAACTTAATCCCAACGCTCCGAAACTTCTCAAGATGAAGATTGAAGTTGAGAAAATAAAAGACCTTATCGGAACAGGCGGAAAAAATATCAGATCTATTGTTGAACAGACTGGAGCCGATATTGAAGTCGAACAGGATGGAACAGTGAAAATCGCTGCAAAAGACCAGCAGATACTTGACCTTACAATAGCACTTGTAAAATCTTTCACAGACAGTGTCGAACTTGGAAAGATCTATGAAGGTGAAGTGACAAGGATAGAAGAATACGGCGCTTTTGTTGAAATAATGAAAGGAACGACTGGTCTTCTCCATGTCAGCAAGATAGCTGATGAAAGGGTTGAAAATGTTACTGATTATGTAAAACTCGGTGACAAAGTTAAAGTTATCGTCACAGAAATTGAATTCGGCGGAAAGTTCAAGCTCAGCATGAAACCGACTGATTTCGAAAAAGATTGGAAAAAGGAAAAAGAGAATAGACCGCCGAAAAGAGATGACCGTAAAGGCGGACACGACAGAAACGACCGCGGGAGAGACCGTGACAACCGCAGACGCTGATATTTTAATCAAATTCAAACTGGAGAACGGAGCCGTTCTTCCTAAATACGAAACAGAGCATTCATCCGGAATGGATGTCAGGTCAGTTGAAAATTGTTTAATAGATCCAAACAGTTGGAAACTTATTTCGACAGGACTTTTCCCTGAAATCCCAGTTGGTTATGAAATACAGGTAAGATCAAGAAGCGGGTTATCCGCTAAACATGGTGTATTTGTCCTTAATTCTCCCGGAACAGTTGACAGCGACTACCGCGGAGAGATCAAAATCATTCTTGCAAACATGGGTTGCGAACCGTTTAAAATTTCAAAAGGCGACCGCATAGCTCAGCTTGTAGTATCACCGGTCACAAAAGCAACAGTTATCAGCGTTGACACCATCTCACAAACTGAAAGAGGCGTTGGCGGTTTCGGAAGCACCGGCAGGAAGTAGCTATCTGCTCAGATTTTTTTCTTGACACCCTGTCGAAAAATTAATACAACCTTAAACGAATTTTGCTGGAACATAAAAATGAATAAAAATTCAAATAAAGCTTGCTTTTCCTGTTTTAACAGAATGATTTTACAAGAGACAAGAGACAAGAGACAAGAGACAAGAGACAAGAGACAAGAGACAAGAGACAACCCAATCCTTTAATTTTTTCAGATACATTCAGAATATTTCAAGAGTTTTTCACGGGATATTTTTATTTTTTTTGATGGAGAAGTGAGATGAGGAAAGGGTTGTTTTTATTTGTAATTTTGTTTTTGAGCTTGAGTGCATTTGGTTCAAGCACTGGTTACGATTTTCCAGATGGATTAGAGTTTATAACTGATTATGAGGATTTTCCTCCGACACATGAAAGAATAACAAATGAAGCTTTCAAACTGTTTTGTGAAAATCAAGGTAATTCTTTAGACAGAGATGACACTTTTGGAGTGTTGATAGATACTGAAGATGGTGATAGTCCATTGTTGCAATGCTCGGAACTATACCTTTCTGAAGGAGAATTAGACTATGACAATCATGATAAAGAAAAAATACTTGAATCGCCCATAAGGTCAATAATTTTAGGTTCAAGATACCCTGATGTTTTTGAGTATCCAGGACTATATTTCCATATGGTTGATCTTGAAGAGGATGATGATAGTGAATTTAAAAAGAATTTAAGAAAATGGGCTTTAGATTTACCGGGAATGAATTATGATCCAGAAGTCAATTTAGGCGTTGAAGCTCTTTATGGATATTATCATTCCCAGATAAATACAAAAGCCGATAGAAAAAATGGGAGATTGGTAATAAGAATAGTAAATGATTTTATAAAATCGACTCTATATGAAGTGCAGGCTATGTCATTGTACAGAGACCAGAGGACTTCTGATGGTCTCCCAATAAGAGAGAATGTAGGAAGAAATATAATTAATGCATATTATAGCTACTGTCAAGATGTTCCAGTTTTGTGTAGAGATGGTGGTAACAATTTTTGGCAAACATTGTTCGGGTTTGCGGCTTTAGGAGATATTTTGATAACAGGTGGTCTTGCCACATCTGTTGTTGGTGGAACTTTTGTAGCTACTCAAATAAATGACTTTAATGGAAAAGTAACTTATCAGGCTGATTGGACTAAAGTAACTATGGGAATTTTGTTTCATACAATAGCAGACTCTTTTGCTCATACTCTAAGATTCAAAGAATGTGAAGATGGGATCTGCAAAATGGTGATTGCTGTACCAACTAATACTGATTTTGAGGATAATGGATGGGGATTTAATCATGACAATGGCATTAAAAATGAAGATTACGAAAATGTAAGGAGGCAAATATTAGAAGAATTCTTTGGAAACGACGAAGATATCGTTATTGCTTTGGAAGAAGCGGATAAAGATAATTATAGCAATTACAATATTTGTTTAAATAATCCTGATTGGACTCGTACTTATTTTTTTGAACCGTGTAAATTAAATAATGGAAAAACCATTAATTCCATGATGATCTATGCGAAATGTATGATTGAAAACTATACTGATCAATATGAAGAGAACCAATTTAACAATTCGGTTAAAAACACAGTAAACGAACCGAATTATTTTAACCCGTTTGTCTCAGGAATAGAGGCAGGAACAGCAGATTATGAAGGTTCTGACCTTTGGTATCATGAGAATGATTCCCTTCCGAACTCACTTCCTTTAAATATTTCCAGTATTCCTGAAAGTTATTTCTGGTCTGGAGATTCAGTTTTTGGTGAGACTGGTTACGAATGGTTGAGGGCTGAAAAAGCTTCAGCAATTGCCAAATATGCAATAGCAGAGTTTCTTGAAATTGTTAAGTATTCAACGGACTATCCATTAAACGCAGATGTTTTGAATTTAAAGATAAATAATTATCTTGAAAAGTGGTTTAGTTACGATCCTGGACCTTTTAATATTTATACTAAAGATGGTTACTTGAGTTTTGATCCAAGTGTTGGTCTTAGACCGTATGAAACATACTCATGGTATAATTATCATATGGTAGAGTTGTTGAAAATTAATCAGGAAGACAGAGACTATTTAAGACTTCCTTGGGATCCTGAACCGCTGAAAGAAGCTGAAAATGACGGGTATCGTTTTATAGTGGAGTTATCTGAAGAAAGAACGCATAGCTATGATTCTGCTAAAAAATTGTTTAAGGCGGCAAAAGGTAAATTAACTGTCTTTAAAACTTGGGATGCAGAGAGAATTAATTCGCAATCGATGTTTGAAGAATATGATTTAGAGGTTTTTGATGAAGAAAAGAACGAGTGGTATTATATTAATAAAGCTCCAAACAGCAACATTCATACAGAAAAAACCATAGGGCTGAATGAGCAAATGGCTTTTGCTTTTATTCCTCCAGGATATGCAATGTGTTTTGATTACTCTTATTATGAGGGGGAAACAAACGAAATAAATTACCAGAGATGCCATTATGGTGGAAAAGAAGGAAAAACAGCTTTTTTCAGTCAATTCCATATAAAAGGGAATGAAGTCAAATTTTGGGATGAAAACACTATGACAATGAAAACTGTTGTTGGAAACAATAGTAAAATAATCGTGTTTCCGGTTGATATTGATAATGACGGAATTCCATTTGTAACAAAGGTCAGAAAAGAGCTTGACAACTGCCCTTTTCATTCTAATCCGGATCAGCAGGATAAAGACGAAAATGGTGTTGGTGATGCCTGTCAGGATAGTGACGATGACGGTGTTTTTGACATACATGACATTTGCCCCGGCTATGATGATGATCTTTCAAAACATGATGCTGATGGAGATAAGATCCCGGATGGTTGTGACAAAAATCCTTTTGAGGAGGATATCGATAATGATGGTGATGGTGTGATTGATGTGTGGGATAACTGTGCTCCGACTCAGGAGGAATATGATCAAGCTGTAGGTAACCGTGCAAAAATGATTGCTTTAAAGAAGAAATATGGCAATCCGGCAACGATTGCACCCTTAAAAGAGATCCTTTTTGCTTCCAAACCTCTTTCCGGAGACACTAGTCGAACATTTTTGTATGAATGTAAAGATGGAGTAGAATGCTTGAACGGCGGATTATCTTCTTTTTCTTCAAGAGTGTGGATAAAAATAAAAAGAGTGTCTGCAGAAGGATATGATTTTAAGGGAGAGAATTATGCTTTTGTTCCAGTTTCTTCCGGTTTTCTTGATACATTGCTGATTACTTCCAAAGCATATACAATTGAGTGGCCTGAAGAGATTCGAATTTGTTTTGATACTTTCGACAGTGGTCATGATAGGCAAGATTGTATTGAAAATGCTGTTAATTTGCTCCTTGAGAAAAACCAGCTTGAATTATTCTGGCAGCCCGATTATGACATGGATGGAGTAGGTGGCAATTGTGACGATGATATAAAAACAAGTATATTGACCAGTGTAGAGAGTTATTATGATCAAAATTGTGAAACTGTTGGTAATACCAGAACATGTAATAATAAAAAAGGGGATGTAATTAATATTGATCTTAGTACCAGAGGAATAGATAACGATGCCTTAACGAGTGAGATTTATTACTGTAATGTTAAAAAGGAAGACAAACAATTTTGGGGCGACCCGGGATATTGCACCAGAGGTCAGAATGAATATGAGAAAACACTCGTTTATGAATTCGGTGAAATGGCGTCAAATGCCTGGGATTCAAAACCTGCATATAATTTCGGGTTCAGCCATGCAACTGATCCGGTACTGGTTGACAAAGAAAGCGATACTTTTAAACAGAAATGGAACCCGATCACACGAGTTTTTTCAGTAAAACAGGCAGAAGAACAGTTTCAAATTGAGTTATCCAATAAAAACAGCGGATCAAACTATCAGCCAATGGATTTGCCTTTGATTTCAGGCGATTTTCCATATCTTAGAGATTTGGCAATTTCATGGCCTTTTAAATACGGAGATACTCAAATAATGTGGAGCTGGAGGTCTGATTTCTGTAAATATAATGCAGATAGAGCTATTGATTGTGAGGAATATAGTCAGAGAACAGGTATGAATGAAGAAAAAGTGCCATTTTATTATTCTCTTTCCACTGCCGTTGCCTTGAAAAATGAGTCTTATCTTCATGAGTTGACAGTGAGTGAAACAGGTAAACCTTCTAAAGATTATATCGTTACAAATCCCGAACATTTTTACAATGATGCTATTTTTGCCAGAGCTGACAGATACAGTGCAATTCCTCAGATAGCAACCTATGAGGAATATTCAACTTCTTTGGTACTGCCTCCTTACTGGTGGAAAGATTATAATCAATTCCGTCCTTCACTTATTGATGATATCCTTCCTGAAGAACTTGGAACTGGATGGTTTGAGCGAAGAGCATCAGATATTTGGAGATACGGTGAGTTCGATCTTAATAAAGTTTACAAAACGATTCTGGATGGAGCTCTCGTGATTGTATCAAATGGTGACGGGAAGTATTACACAGTTGTGAAAGAAATGACAGCGAGTGGAGGAAATAAATACTATCTTTATCAAGGTACTCAGAACAATGAAAACGACTGGCTTAAGATGGGCGAGATTTCAGGGTTGCCGAATGAGTTCATTTCAATATCTGCTGTATATTTTAACGAAAGTGTAATGATGGCGGTTAAAACTCAGGATGAATCGGTTGATTTATATTCCATACCTGTAAGAACTGGAATTTATGGATCAAATGTTATTTGTAATATGCCTGAATTTAATAATGGAAAACTTTATAAGAGTGGAGATGCACTTTTTGCGTTGTCTGAAAAGGAAGGAATGCTTAAAATAGAAAAAGGACAGATATTGAGAACCGATGGAACGATGATGTGGAGCACTTTAAATGGAAGTGAAACAACTGAATTCAGATATTATCCTTCATTTGCTGAATTTGATGGAAAGATTTTTCTTGCCGGTGGTTTTCTGGAAAATGGCGAAGAAATGAAAGATATGCAGGTATTAAACTACAATGATAGCGAAGGAGTTTGGACAGCTTTACAGGATAATATCGATTTTAACCTTAATAGTGCTTTTGTTCGAAAAGAAGGCAATAAAGTGATGTTTTTTGATTCCTCAACTCCAACCGATGATTTGATATCGCTACTTACACTGAACACTGAAACTTTTGATATCACAATTGAGGATGTTGAAATTACTGACTCTCATTTTGCTTCAGTTAATTCTGAAAGTGAGCAGTGTATTGCATTTGTTGATGGTGTCATGTATCCCGGAATAATTTCAGGTGGAGTGTGCCTGCCTGTGATGATCGGCAGTGAAGGAACCTTTGATACCGGCAAGACAAATTATGCTGTTGCGGGAATTGATGATGTGATATATGTCGCTCAAGGTAACGGATTCGAAGTGTTTAAAGCCAGGACAATGACAAAAACCGGTTCAAGATCGCTTTACGGACCGGTTAAAGACCTCGTTGTAAAAGGAACAAAGCTTTTTGCGGCAGCAGGAAACGGCATCGATGTGTTTGATATTTCAGAAAAAGAAAATCCGGTTCTTATAAGCCACATTGCAACTTATGGTGATACGACTTCATTTGATATTGAGGGCAACGATCTTTATGTGGGTGACGGACAGGGAATAAAAGTCTTCGATACAGAAACGCTTACACTCAAAAAACAGAAAAACACAAGCGGAGATACAGAAGCGCTTGAATATTTCAATGGATTGATATACACATATGAATGGTCAGGGTTTAGAGTTTATGATGCCGCAACAATGAACCGTCTCTATTCAAACGGATTCTACTGCAATGATCCGAAACTGAGATCAGATGAAGAAAATGTTTATCTTGCATGCGGAACTTATGTCAGAAAAGTTGAATGGAATTATGCACTTACAACGGTGAATGGCAAAAAGGAATCATTCCAGAGAGGACATGCTTTTGAAAACATTCTTTATCTGCCGAATGCCAAGAAAATCACATCCAGTGCGATAGGTATTGCACCGGTTCCAGTTTGCGGAAACGGTATAGTTGAAACAGGCGAGATCTGTGATAACAACACGGTTCAGTGTACAAATTTAAGTTCGGATTATATAAGCGGAATAGCAACTTGTAATTCGACATGCAGCGGATACAATACTGGCAGTTGCGAAGAGGATGACGGATGGTAGATCCCAGTTTTTGTAGGGGCGGATCACCGTATCCGCCCGGTTTTTTGGCGAATGATTATTCGCCCTTACGGAGGAATTTATGCGTAATATATTAATTATATTGTTTTTAACAGTTTTCTGGTCATGCACTTCATGTAACTCAAATGATCCGAAACATGACAGCGACAGTTTGGCGGACAATGACACAAAGAATGATATTGACTCAATCAAGGTTGATGTTGACGACTTGTCCGACGAAGTTTTAACGGAGTCAGATGAAATTGTAGATTCAGATTCTGACAGTGATACGAATTCAGACGGTGATTGTCCAGCTCTTAAAGATGCAAGTTTTCCATATTACCGTGAAGATGGAAGCATTCATTTCTGCCGAAAGTGTGATCTTCCTGCAAAAAGTGATGATCCCGATTGTGTGAGAAATATCTGGAAGGAGAAAAATGAGCTTTATGCAAAAGATTATCCGGAAAGAGAATGTGCGGGATATCCGTGTGTGATTGAGGGACTTGAACCGCCGGAAGGCAATGAAGCCGGCTCAATGATAGGTGTCGGAAAATGTGATATTGATATCGTCCCACTTTACTTTAATGCAGGTAGTTCTCTCGGACTTGCATTTGGTATAGATGATGGAAAGATAGGAACAGTTATTCATTCTAATGTTAGTTTTGATAAATATCCTATAGATAAGAGAGCTGTTGAGTTTGACATAAAAACAGAAAGATATAAAGCAATCATGTCATCATCGGCGGACACAATTTCATATAAAAAAGGAAGTTTCATAAGCTTTTTGTCTGATTACAGGCAGTTCGTCGACGACGAATCATTGCAGAAGGTGAAAAATTATCTGGTTTATTATAGTCCTATTACCGGATATAAGGTCATATCTAACAAAACAGTTGATTTTATTCCCTATTCACTTGTCCGTTTGGGTGATGAATATGCCGCAGTTGTGATCAAGGATGACGGTGGAGTTTATGAGCTTAGATATGCGAAGGTTGGCGAATGGAAATGGCAGAAAATAGAGGGCGTAGCCGGGTATGAGAACTATATAATGGTTGAGAAAAACATTCTGGCATTTTACACTGCTGATCTTAATGCGTATTTCTGTGATATGGATAAGTCACCTAAATCATTATCTGAATGCAGGCAGATATACAAAGACATTACAGAGGTGGCGGATGTGCAAATTGATAAGAAGAATGCGAGTAGAGTTGGATTTGTTCCATATTCTTTGCCGTGGAAAATTGTTATTGCAGATATGAGCAGTGATGAGATAAAATATGAAGATTATGAAATTGAGTTAACAGAAAAAGATGTCAGTACAATAATTCTTAGAAAAATATCGGGAAATTATATTCTTTATGGAGAGGTTTTCAGTTATTATTATGAAAAAACCGCAGAAACAATAAAAGATGTAAAGAACTGTTACTATCGCATTGACACCAAAAAAAGTTACTGTTCAAAAAGAATATCCGAAGGACACCCATATTATCACGGCAGAACCGATTTCGAAGGGAAATATCTTGTCATAAATAGTGGGCAGGGTGGCACAATCATTCTTAGAGATATGGAGTGTTATTGCAAACTTGAACCCTATGCATGTCCGTTTGATGAGTATATGCCGGAAACATTGAAATCAAAAGGTATTTCAAAGTAAAGTCATTCGCATTTATTTTTCCATTACTCCGGACGGGACGATTATAAGGACATCTCTTGAATCAAGGAGTGAGGTTTCATCTCCGTAAACATCTATTCTTGCTGTGAAAACAGGCATCTGATTTTTTGCCGGTTTGCAGAAATTGTTTTCAAAATCTATGTCAAATGTTACCGTTGTTCCCGGAAGAACTTTTATGAAAGTTGTTTCATCAAAGCCCTCGATGTTTTCAGGGGGAGTTGCTGAAACAGGGGTTATTTTCTTAATGAAATCAATTGATTCATTTGATTCACATTCACCTGCGAGGTGTTCTTTCCTTGTTGAGACATTTATCTGGACATGACTTACAAGATTAAGAACTGCCAAAACTATCTGATCGCTCATTCCGCTTCCATCACTATCAATGGTATAATTAAAATAACCGCCGAGACTGTCCTTTGAACCTGTTCCCTCGGAAATCTCGTTAAAATCATTAAGAGAAGAGCCGGAATTTATTCCGATGAACTTTGCATTTATATTGTTCATCGCAGTAATTGCTTCCGCTTTATGAATAACAGGGTCTCCGCTTTTTGAAGAATAATCTCCGTCTGTGAATTTTTCGTCACTTGCCATGATGAAAATAGGAAGAGATCCAGGTCTGAAACACATCCCTCCGTAACTTTCCCCGGTGCATGAACTTCCAAAAATACCAAGATTGTATCCGTCAATATTTGCATTGTAGGGAAAGCCGGTTGCTGTTCTCCAGAGTGCGAAAGTATGGTATTCATCTGATCCGTCGCAGGTGGCGATCGTGTTTACCGCATTTTGAATCTCAGCAGTGTCAAGAGTAATGTGCTGCTGAATAAAATAGGGCTGGTCCTGAAGTGTTCCGAACTTCACAAGACCGAATCCGGTATTAGGTATCTGTGCCTTGACACCTGTAATTATGACATTGTTAATACCCTGCTTAAGATTGCTGTGCTCTCCGCTCATGGAGCCGGAAAGATCGACAAGAATTGCTATATCCGCCTGCTGAATATCTGTGCTGAAATCAAGCTGTTTTTTTGTTTCAAAGCCCGGCTTGTACGGAAGAACCACATAAAACACATCTTCAGGTATTTTGTCGGCATTGTTGTTCGGGTCGGTTCCGTATGCGATCTCGGCAAGATCATCAAAACCGTCAGAGTCGCTGTCTTTCATTTTAGGATTTGTTCCATACTGTGACTCCTGATAGTCAGTCAATCCGTCGCTGTCAGTATCGGAATTGTACGGATTGGTGCCGTTTGTCTTTTCATCTGCATCGCTTATTCCGTCATCATCTGAGTCAAGGTCAAGACAGTTCGGCTTTCCGTCTCCGTCACTGTCAGAACACGGAAAGAAAGGGCACTCAACATTATTCGGCACACCGTCACCATCGGCATCAGCATTACGGTCAAAGCAGGGATCGTCCTTATTCGGATCGTTGGATGAATTACCGGAATTCCCTGTATTGCCGGTGTTTCCCGAGTCGCCTGAATTTCCGGAGTTGCCGGAATCCCCTGACTCATTTCCATCATCAAGCAGTTCTCCTGTTTCAGGATGCTTACAGCGGAATATCTCAAGATCGCATTTATAAGGGAACGGACAGTCTGAATCGGCGATACACTGTTTTTTTTCTTCTTCATCATCTGATCCGCATGCAGAAAAAATTACAAAAAAAGATACAAACAAAAACGCTGAAACTAACTTTTTCATTTTAACCACCGCTCATTTTTAACCAGCACTGTAACAAAGTATATAGGTAAACATTTAAAAATCAACGGGAAAATTGTATAGAAACTCTTTTGGATTATTTTGTATTTTTCAACAGCCCTTCATAATAGGCGATCATGTCTTTTTTCATAAGTTTCTTTTTTCTCAAGGTATTAAGTTCCACTTCATCGTGGGGTGTAAAGGTCTTTTTTGCCGCAAGCTCATTTGAAAGTTCATCATACCTGGAATGTTCTTCTTTCAGTTTGCTGATCTTTTCTAAAATAACTTCAGTGGAAAGATTTTCTGCTTTCATTCACCCCTCCTCAAAATTGTTTGAAACATAAATGTTACAGTTTTTATCAATGTCCGCCGGATTAATTACATGGTTAAGTATGAAAGGATCTTTAGTAATATCAAGCAGTTCTTCTCCAAGCAGAGATAGCTGCCGCTGATGGTCGAAATGATATTCTTCCTGATGTGTCGAGTTAATGTCAAAATGAGATCGCAGTGCTTCAATAAGAGTTGCGCCGCATTCTGAACCGAGGATGAGTTCAATTTTTGAGTTCAGATAGTCTTTGAAAATATCCTTAATGTTTTCAGAGCTTTCTTTTATAAAAACATCTTTTACGAGCAGATTGTTCTCTTTATCAAGAAGTCCAAGAAAATATTCACCTTTATTAAAAGGGATCACCACTAATCTGTTTAGGTTCCCTTCTGCCGGGCTCAGTGCGGAAATGATCTTGAAAGAACTGACAAGGCGCACCTTTTTCAAACCCAGTGAATAGATAAAACCCAGAAAGAACGAATTTGCGGTTTTCAGTCCAGTGAAAGGTCCGGGACCGTTACCGATAATAACTTCAGGCAAAGTTTCAAAACAAATGTCAGGTTTCAAATTAAGAAAGAAATCAGGCAGTCGGCAGCTCATTTTGGATCTTTCAAAATTTATGCAATAAAAAATGCTGCTGTTTTCCAGCGTTCCTCCGAAAAGTATGTTTTTTGTGGATCCGTCAAAAACGAGCAGGTTTTTCAATTACACCCTCGTAAAAATTGAGATATACCTTGAAAAATCGTTAAAAATGGCAAAAGCCATTAACAGAAGAAGCATTACAAGTCCTGCGGTCAGCATTTTCTCCTTTATTGAAACAGGGATCTGCTTTCTCACAATCCCTTCGATAGTGTACATCACAATGTAACCACCGTCAAGGATGGGAACAGGGAAAAGATTAATAATTCCAAGATTTATGCTGATGACGGCAAGAATGAAAAGAAAGTGTTTGAGCCCGGCTTCAGCCGCTTTTTTTGAAATGTCAAAGATCATAATAGGGCCGCCGAGACTTTTCGCCGACATTTTTCCTGTTACAAGATACCAGAACCCCTTGAGTGTCATTGAGATCATGCCGAAAGTCTGCTCTGAAGCATATTTGAAAGTGAATTTAAAAGGTTCAGCTCTTTTAGCGTAGATCTCAGGAACATCATAATTGAAAGCGAAATTTGCTCCCCATTTGATGTTTCTGTCAGTAAGTCCGGTCATCGCATTTTCTTTTTCTTCAAAGGATGCTTTGAAAATTATTTCTTTCTTCTCGTAGTTTCTGACAAGCCCGATCGTTACATCATCTCCTTCCTTGAGCTTCTGCATTATTGAGTAGAATTGATAAGGGATCGTGATTGTTCTCCCATTCACAGAGTTTATTATGTCTCCTTTTTCCAGACCTATTCCGGAAGAAAAGGATCCTTCCTCAACTTTTGAGACAATAAGCCCGCCGTGAACTAGTGACGGCACCGCTTCATTTTCGAACGAAACCGCATATTCTTCCCCATTCCGTTTAAGTTTGATAGTTTTAAATGAAGCCCCTTTAAGCCGTTTTTCAACTTCGTAGAACCTTGAAACAGGAGCTCCGTCTATTGAAATTATAATGTCACCGTTTTGCAACCCTTTAAATTCACTGAGCAAAGCAATGGATGCGTCTCTCGGAAGCCGTGCAATACCTATCTCACATCTTTCTATCTCTTCATTAAAGACATCAGAATATGTTCCTGTTTTCGGAATGACTGAAAGCGTTGCTTTTGAACCGTCAGGTCTCACAACTGAAATTTCTGTTTCAGCACACTTTTTTTCTTTCAGTGACGAAGAGATCGAGATCTGGATATCTTCCCAGACATGAACCGGTCTCCCGTTGATCTCTGTGATCCTGTCACCTTCTTCCATTCCGGCTTCGCAAGCAGGTCCTCCCGGCTCAACATACTCCACTACGGATGCAGGGGCTGAATATTCAAAAAAAGAGACAAACATAAACACGACAAACGCCATTATGATGTTGAATAAAGGCCCTGCAAATGCAATGATGACTTTCTGCCACCACAATTTGTGAGAATAGGCATAAGCATATTCATTATTTTCAAGAGCTTTTTCGTCATCGGGTGATTCTCCGAGCATTTTTACATAGCCGCCAAGAGGGATAAGTGAAATCCTGTATTCGGTGTCACCTCTTTTCCATTTTATCAGCGGTTTCCCGAATCCGAGCGAAAAAGCAAGAACCCTTACTCCGAAAAGCCGGGCAAAGAGAAAATGACCAAGTTCATGGAT
Source organism: bacterium (assembly GCA_017997475.1). Taxonomy (GTDB): domain Bacteria; phylum UBP6; class UBA1177; order UBA1177; family UBA1177; genus JAGOEX01. Next base: position 4,972 of record JAGOEX010000017.1, on the reverse strand, counting down.
AAAAACAACTACCCCGAGAAGCAGAACAGCGTATAGATACATGTACATTTTCAACCATCCAATCTAAAAAACAATAACTTGGGGTATTATAATCACAAAATATCAGAATACAACAGTACAGCCGCATCCGGCAGTTTCATCTTCAATGAATTCTTCGTTCTGGTCGTCTGCTGTTTCTAAGATGTTGTCATTGACAGGTTCGTTGTTGTCAATGGTTTCGTTATCATCTTGAATTTCTTCATCTTTTGATTCGTCAGGAATTTCTGTTGTTTCATCGGGGATCTCGACAGTTTCGTCAACCAGAGGATTATTTTCATCAACTGTTTCATCATCATCCGGCTCTTCTCCGTTTGTGCAGTCGCCATCAAGTTCTGTACAGATTGTCCCTTTTCCGTCCGTTGCCCATGGGAACCATTCCTGAAAACGGACCCTTAAAGTTTCCAGTTTCTGAAGCTGTTGCGGAAATGGAGAAAAACCGTCTTTGCTCACAAGAATAAATGCCACATTGAAATGTTTCGGTGCCTCGGCTGATGAAGGGATCCTTTCACCCATTGCCCGGATGATGTCGTCAATGGTTATAATATGTTTTGTAAGTCCTGATTTAACTGAATCGGGTGATGTCTTGTTGGCTGGAACTGCCGGGTTTCCTTCTTTGCACTGATTAATATCTGCTGATGAGCACATAAAGAAAAGTTCCCCCACTTCTTGAGGAGGAATAAAGCCCATCACATAAAGGTCAAGAGGTCCATATTTTTTCGGATTGTCAAACTGATATGTAACCGTCCCGTCACCGTTGTCTGTGATGTCGCCTCCGTACATAACCGATGGTCCTGACATAAAATCTCCGCTCCAGTGCTGGTTTGCGCCATCTTCCCAGCCGCGAAGCCCTGTGTGCGGCTCAGTCATGCCCTCTTTTTTAAAATCCATTGCCGCAAGCCAGTAGTGACTCCATTCGTGAGCCAGAAGTTCAACTGTTGACATTCCGGAATAAGGGTTGAGTATTCCTGTTGAGATCTGAACATCTGGGTTTTCAGGATACTGGTCGATATTACACATTCTGGCGGCACCCAGAAGTTTTCCTGAACTTCCCCAGTCAACAGGCGTTCCGTAAGGGTTCATTATGCCTGCATCCCTGTTTATTCCCTCAACGGTATACTGGATTGGAATTCCCTGCTGCATGTTTATTGAAGGGGTAAATGTCGTAAAAATGAAAAGGAAATCAAAAGAATCGGGATGGTTCATGTAGAATCTTTGTCCGGCCGATTTTTCGATCGCACCGATAAGCCCGTCATCATTGGTGTTCACAACAGCAATGTTCGGGAACATGTCATCAGCATGAATCACTGAAAAAAAGACAGCTAAAAACAGAAATGTCTTTAAAAACTTCTTCATTTTGACCTCGCTTTTTATGCCAAATTCCACACAACTTGAATATTCTTACAGATTCAGTGTTTTTTTGCAAGCTAAAAAGAGGTTTGTCTGTTTTTGACTTATTTTCCGTTTCGGCTATATTTTCATCTGTTGTGTGTAAACAAGGAGGAAGTTGTGAAGAAAATTACTTTTATTACGATTGTTTGTGCGGTTTTTATTTTTGCTGCGTGTGAAAACAGCACAAATACCGCAAAAGACAACGAGCCGACAGTTGATGAAGAGGAAGTTACTGATGAGCAGCCGGATGAAACTGTTGATGAAACTGTTGATGAGGTTGTTGATGAAAATGAAGTTCCGGATGAATTTGACCCGTCAAATCCGGGATATACGGTTGAATTCTTTTTTGCCGACATGAATATGATGGGAACGCCCACAGCAATAATCGGCGGTTATGTGATGAAAACGGCAAGAGAGGATCTTGATGAAGAATATGAAGGTCCGACCTATATGATTGACACCTGTGTTCTGGGCGAAGAGCCGCCAAGAGAGCCGGAATGTCAGTCAAAAGATGATTGCGCACCTGAACAGGAGTGTGTTCCCGATTATGACGACAGCGGAAATCCGAAACCTGGAACTGAACACTGTGCAACGCCCGGCAGGGAATCGCTGGATGTCGGACCCATCAAAATAAAAGGTTTTGCAAGCGGAGAGCAGACTTTTCTATATGAGCCGAATGATCAGATCTATAAGCTCAACGGAGAAGGTGACGGAAGTGTTGATTCTTCCCTTATCACATATAATCAGAAATATGAGCTTTATGCTGAAGATCCGACCCCTGAAGATCTCACCCCTTTCAATGGAGAGTTTTTTCTCGGGAACAAGCTTGAACTCACAAGTCACACGGTTGTTTCTGACGGTGGCGGCGGATTTCCTTTCATTGAACTTGACATGACTCAGCCGCTTACTTTCAAATGGACAGGCAACGAAGGTGAAGGATATCTTGAAATGACAATTACCGCAATGCTTGATATGAGTAATTCTGTCAGTGTCAGTTGTACCGTTGCAGATGACGGTGAATTTACAATTCCCGATGAATACGCTTCCCAGCTTCAGTTCGGAACGGGAATGATGGCACAGATGGGAAGCATCTTCTCCATAACAAGAAAATCGAAATCTCCATTTTCCGGTGATACTATATCATATGGAAAGTTCGGGAGCGATCAGATACTTTTTACAAATGTAAGGCCGAAACAGTAGTTATTCACCGCATTTTTCAATAAATTCAGCACTTTTTGAATTGTATATGACTCTGTTCTCCCGTTTTTTGAAGCCGTGACCCTCATCTTCAAAGATGTGATGCTGATATTTCTTTCCCGCCTTTTTCATTTTTTCCATCAGGATATAAGCGTCGCTGACAGGAACTCTCGGATCGTTCGCTCCGTGAAAAACAAACAGCTCGCCTTTAATTGTGTCAACCATATTCGTAGGTGATATGGACATTAAAAACTCCCTGTCAGTGAGCGGCCCGTACTCGACTTCCCTCAAATGTCTTCTGTAGCCGGCTGTATTTTCAAGGAAATTGACAAAATCAACAACTCCTACAGAATTAATTCCGCAATGGTAATCATCACTGAATTTCGCCATCGAGGCAACAACCATGAATCCACCGTAACTTCCACCCATTGCTATGAATTTTCCCGGTTTTGAGATCCCGAGCCGTACAAGTTCATCAGTCACTGTTTTTCCGTCACTCACCGAGTTCATTCTCAGCTTATAGTTGTCCATATCCATAAAAATCTGTCCGTAGCCGGATGAGCCCCTTACATTCGGTGCAACTATTGCAAAACCTTTTTTCAAATAATATTGGTATGTTGCGATAAAATAAGGTCTGAACTGCCCTTCCGGTCCGCCATGAAAATAGACGATCGTGTTAAAAGGTGGTTTTCCGGTTTTAGGTGTGTAGAGAAAATACGGTATTTCAACACCGTCAGCCCCTTTAACTTTTTTAAGTTCGGGAGCGACAAAGCCGGAAATATCAACGCCGTTATCAAATGTGTAGCCGAAGGAAACGGATTCCTTTCTGCTGAAATGAAAAGCGGCAGGAGAGCTTATTCTGTCAGGGTTCATCATGTTGTAAATGATCCTCTCGCCATCTATCCTTGTCAGAAACACAACCGATTTTTTTAAAGGTATCTGCTCAACTTTACCGTCAGAATAATAACTGCATGAACTGTAACCGTCTTCATTTGTGCAGAATGCGGCATGTTTTCTTGAAATTTTGTCAACTACGACCGATTCTACTCCCCAAATGTCTTTAAAGAGCGGTTTTTTGACCCCGTCTTTCCATATTTCAAGATATTCCACATCGCTTTCTTCGTTCGTTTCCATAAGAATTCCGTCTTCAAAGAATGCAAGCGGAACAAAGTTTCTCTCTTTTTGAGCTCCCTTGATCTTTTTCGGCTTCCCGTTCTTGAAATGATAAGGAGCTGTTTTGTTGTTGCCAAGAAATGTGTAGAAAAGGAATTCATCTTTGCTTATAGCGTCAGTTATATGGTTGTATCCCGGTTTTTCGACAAGAAGAGTTTTCTTTTTTGATGGGATATCGAGATGATAAATATAAAAATCTTTTCCGTTTGCCTCATTTGAAGTGAACATAAGTTCGTTTTCATTCAGCCATCTCGGACTTTCAAACCTTACTGCATCATCGACAAGAAGTCCCTCACTATTGCCCTTTTCAAGATTATAAACATGAAAATCGTACTGTTCATTTCCCCCTTTTGAAATGATGTAAAGGATTTGTTTTTCCTCAGGGCTTACAACATAGCCCTCAACAGCGTCTTCCTGAAAAGTAAGCTGTTTCACATCTTTACCGCAACTTGATTCAAGATAAAGCTGAGCCGCATTTTCCTTCCTTGCTATAAAAAGTTTTCGCCCATCTTTGAAAATATATCCCGAGTGGCTTCCTTCAATATTGATATAGTCAACAATCGTTTTTTCTTTAATTTCCTCAACCGGGGCCTCTTTAACTTCAACCTTTTTTGAAGGGCATCCAGTCAACATTAAAACACCGATGAATAACCATAAAAACTTTTTCATTTTCCTCTCCGAAAAAACAGTTTACAACACAAACCGCACCAAAATAACATTTACTTGAAACTATTTCAATTATTTGGAGAAAAGATCATATTACAGCCAGTTCTTTCTTTTTTAAATAATCCATGTAAAATAAAGACTGAATTTTTTGAGGTACTTGAAAATGGTTAACAGCAAAAAAGATATTTTAAAGAACGACGAATTAAGGAAGTTTTGCAAGGAAAACGGCATTGTTTTTATTGCTCTTTTCGGTTCATTTGTAAGAGGAGAGGAAAATTCCGGCAGTGACATTGATCTTATTGTGAGATTTCAGAACACAAGAAGTCTTTTTCAGATAATTGAAATAAGGAACAGACTGACCGAAATACTTGGAAGAGAAGTTGATCTTGTAACTGAAAATTCATTGAGTCCATATCTTAAAGAAAAAATCATGAATGAAATGGAGGCGATATATGCCGCATAAAAATGATCTACCTGAACTCAAACAGAAAATTGAAGAAGTGGTTGA
>JAGOEX010000192.1 GCA_017997475.1 bacterium | reverse complement strand
TGGAAGAGTTGGAGAATCTGTACGCGAGCTTGAGTCAGAGAGCGTTTAGAGGGGAGTTGTGAACCATGATTCTGAACCAGGATTCACAGGATTAGAGGATTGAGAGGATTGGGGATTGAGAGGATTGGGGAAAAGAGGATGAAAAGAATCATGAAAATCTTGTTAATCAAGAAAATCAAGGTTCAGAAAGGAGTTAAAAATGCAACATTCTGATATAACTGAGAAAATAATTGGATGTGCAATGGAAGTCCATCGCACTTTAGGCAATGGTTTTCAGGAAGTTATTTATCAGAGAGCACTTGCAATTGAGATGGAAATGAGCGGGATTTCATTTTCCCGTGAACACGAAATGCCGGTTATATACAAAGGAAGAAATATCGGATCAAGACGAGTAGACTTTCTGGTTGAAGATATGATCTCTGTTGAACTCAAAGCAATAATAAATCTTGAAGATGTACACCTTGCTCAGGCAAAAAACTATCTTGAAGCATACAACCTTGAAACCGGATTACTGATAAATTTCGGAGCGAAGAGTTTGCAGTTTAAAAGAATTTTCAACAAACGGAGACTCTGATGACCAAGACTCATATTAAAAGCCCGGAAGAGTTTGATTTTATTGTTAAAAGCGGTGAAGGATATACTGTTGAATTCAAGGAAAATATAAATTCCGATCTGGCAAAAGAGATGGTTGCGTTTGCAAATGCTTCAGGTGGAAGAATTTTTATTGGTGTAAATGACAAAAAAGAAATTTCCGGTATTACGGTAACGAATTCACTTATTTCCCAAATTCAGGATGTTGCATCAAATTGCGATCCGTCTGTAACAATTGACTTTGAACAGTACGACAAAATTCTGATAATTCATGTGAAAGAAGGTGTTAATAAACCATATCGCTGTAACAAAGGTTTTTACATCAGAAACGGTGCAAATTCCCAGAAAATGACAACAAGTGAAATCACAGCTTTTATTCAGACGGAAGGAAAAGTCCGTTTTGATGAGGTTTTGCGTGACGACATTGATGTAAATAAAGTTTTTGATCCAAAATTACTCAATAGATACTTGCAGTTATCTCAAATAACTAAAACACTTGACGACTATTCCACTCTTGAAAATTTAGGTGTTCTTTCTTTTAAGAATAAAAAACCGGTTCTGAATAATGCGGGACTTCTGTTTTTCAGCAACACTGTTTCTCCGCATCTTTTTTTTGCAACAATAACTTGCGCACTTTATAAAGGAAATCAAAAAGTAACGGTTCTCGACAGGAAAGATTTTTCCGCAGATATAATCTCAAATATTGAAGACACAATGATTTTCCTTAAAAAACATTTGAATTTGAGATATGAAATCAAAACCCTGCAAAGAAAAGAAATTCTTGAAATCCCGGAAGTTGCTCTCAGAGAAGCCGTGATAAACGCTGCATGTCACCGTGATTATTATGAAAAAGGTGCAAACATAATGGTCGAAATCTTTGATGACCGAGTTCAGATTACTAACCCAGGCGGACTTCCAAAAGGCTTGACAAAAGAGAAATTCGGCACACTCAGCGTTTCCAGAAATCCCATCTTAAGTTCACTTTTCCACCGTGCAAATTATATTGAAAAAATGGGAACAGGCATCTACAGAATCAGAGAAGCACTGAAAGAAGCTGGAAACCCGGAACCTGAATTTGACTGCGACCAGTTTTTTACTCTCATATTTAAAAGAGAAATGGAAGAAGCTACAGGAAAAACGACGGTGAAAACGACGGTGAAAACGACGGTAGAAACGACGGTAGAAACGACGGTAAAAACTGGAGACATGATTGTTGAAAAAATAAAAGAAAATCCTTCACTTAGTTTGGCTGAAATTGCAGAAATGATTAATAAATCTCTCAGAGCTGTTGAAAGAGCAAGTTTAAAACTTGTAAAAGAAGGCAAAATTAAGCATGTCGGTCCCAAGAAAGGTGGACACTGGGAAGTTACAAACGGAGACTAAATGACTAAAACTGAAGCACAGACCCGTAAAGAGCTGATTGACAGAAAACTTCTTCAATCTGGTTGGAATGTTGCTGACAGAACACTTGTTGTTGAGGAATATGATATTGAATTAACTGGTGATATAATCAAAGATCCTAAAAATCCTTATTCGGGTCATCAGTTCAGTGATTATGTGCTTCTGGGTCGAAATGGGAAACCGCTTGCCGTGGTTGAGGCAAAAAAGACTTCAGTTGATTCTGCAATCGGCAGAGAACAGGCCAAACAGTACTGCTATAATATTATGAAAAAACACGGTGTTGATCTTCCTTTCTGTTTCTATACAAACGGTCTTGAGATCTTTTTCTGGAATCTGGAACAGTATCCGCCTCAGAAAATATACAGCTTCCCGACCCGTGATGATCTGGAAAGAATGCTTCACCTCCGCAAAGAGAAAAAACCGCTTGCTAATGAATTAATAAATACAAAGATTGCAGGTCGTGATTACCAGATAAGAGCTATAAGATCAGTGCTTGAGCAGGTTGAAAAGAAAAGGAGAAGATTCCTTCTTGTAATGGCGACAGGAACCGGAAAAACAAGAACAGTGATCGCCCTGATTGATGCTTTAATGCGTGGCGGCTGGATCCAGAAAGCCCTTTTCCTCGTTGACAGAATTGCGTTGAGAGATCAGGCACTTGATGCTTTCAAAGAATTTCTTCCCGATGAACCAATTTGGCCAAAACAGGGTGAAACTGAAATCACGACAGATAGAAGGATATATGTTTCAACCTATCCAACAATGCAAAACATTTTAAGATCGGAAGGAAATCCACTTTCATCTCATTTCTTCGATCTGATTGTCGTTGATGAAAGTCACCGCTCAATTTATAACACTTATCAGGAAATTCTTCAGTATTTTAACACAATTATTGTCGGACTCACAGCAACTCCAAAAGATGTGATTGACCATAACACATTTGAACTGTTTGACTGCAATAACGGACTTCCGACATTTGCATATACTTTTGAAGAAGCTGTAAACAACGAACCTCCATACCTTTCCGACTTTGAAGTGATGAAAATAAGGACAAAATTTCAGGAAAAAGGGATAAGTGAAAGAACAATTGAACTTGAAGAACAGAAAAAACTGATAGCTGAAGGAAAAGATATAAATGAAATAGATTATGAAGGGTCAGAACTTGAAAAATCTGTCACAAACAGCGGCACAAACTCTCTGATAGTGCGCGAATTCATGGAAGAATGTCTTAAAGATTCTTCTGGAGTATTACCCGGGAAAACAATATTTTTCTGCATGGGAAAAGGTCATGCACGAAGAATTGAACAAATTTTTGACGCTCTTTATCCTGAATATTCCGGAGAACTTGCAAAAGTAATAGTTTCTGATGACCCGAGAGTTTACGGAAAAGGAGGACTTCTCGACCAGTTCAAGAAAAACGACATGCCGAGAGTTGCAATAAGTGTTGATATGCTTGATACTGGAATTGACATAAGAGAGTTGCAGAATCTCGTTTTTGCAAAGCCCGTTTTTTCATATACCAAATTCTGGCAGATGATAGGCCGAGGCACAAGACTTCTTGAAAAAGACAAATTGAAACCGTGGTGCACAAAAAAAGATAAATTTCTCATCATAGACTGCTGGGACAATTTTGAATATTTTAAACTCAACCCGAAAGGAAAAGAGACAAAACAGGCAATTCCGCTTCCTGTTAAACTGTTTGGAATCCGGCTCCAGAAAGTAGAAAAAGCCATTGAAATCAATAATATGGAAATACAAAGCAAAGAGCTGGAAAATATAAAAAATCAGATTGCCGCACTTCCTGAAAATTCAGTTGTTGTTATGGATGCGGCAAGTGAACTTGTAAAACTGGAAGAACCCAATTTCTGGAATCACCTTGACTTTAACAAGTTTGATTTTCTGCATAAAACAATAAAACCGCTTATGAGAACAGTATCTCAAACCGACTTTAAAGCGATGTTGTTTGAAAAAGATATTGTGGAATTGTCGTTTTTTCACCTTTGCAAAGATAGTGAGAAATTTGAGATAGTTAAAGAAAGTGTCATCGAAAAGATAGGTCAGCTTCCATTGTCAGTGAACATTGTTGAAATTCATCGGGAACTGATCGAAAAGGGACAGACTGATCACTACTGGTCAAATATTTCAGAAAATGATTTTGATGAACTGATCGCTAAACTGGCTCCTCTCATGAAATTCATAGATTCATTCTCTATTCCTCTTGGCCCTGTGAAATTTAATTTCAGGGACATAGTTTTTACTAAAGAAAAAGTTGAATTTGGTCCGAAACACGAATCTGTGAGCATTTCTGAATATAAGAAAATGGTTGAAGAAAAGATTCTTGAACTATGTGAAACGAATGTAATTCTTCAAAAGCTAAAAACTGGAAAAGAGATAAATGAGCAGGAAATACAGGAACTTGCTGAAACTCTTTTCAATGAACAGCCGCACATAACCATTGAACTTCTGATGAAAGTTTATAACCACAGAAAAGCGCAGTTCATTCAGTTTATCAGACACATTCTCGGACTGGAAGTGCTTGAAAGTTTTAATGAAACTGTTGCAAAAACATTTAACGGATTCATAGAAAATCACTCATATCTTTCAGTTAGACAGCTTGAATTTCTTGATCTGCTTAAGAAATTTATAATAGAAAAAGGAGCGATCCAGAAAAGAGATCTTATTCAGTCGCCATTCACACTGTTGCATCCTGAAGGAATCCGGGGTGTCTTTAATCCGAAAGAAATTGATGAAATTGTAAATCTTGCACAAAGACTGGTTGCTTAAATAACGGAGAAAATATGAAAATAGTGTTCGCGACGGGAAATAAGGGGAAATTAAAGGAGGCAAGAGAGATATTTACGGGTCATGAGATCATTTCGATTAAAGAGTTTGATCGGGGTTTTGCTCCTGATGAGACGGGAGATACATTCTTTCAAAATGCGGTGATCAAGGCTGAGGCGGCGATGAAAATAGTTAAGAATATTCCTGTGTTAAGTGATGACTCCGGTTTGATAGTTGAGGCTCTTAGTGGAGCTCCGGGAGTATATTCTTCAAGGTTTGGAGGAGAGGAGGGGAATGACTTGTTAAACCGGAAAAAGCTTTTAAACGAGTTAAACG
>JAGOEX010000016.1 GCA_017997475.1 bacterium | reverse complement strand
AAAAAAGGGAGAAGGAATGCAAGAAATGGGTGAAGCGTGATGCGTGATGCGTGATGCGTGACGGGTGATGCGTGATGGGTGACGGGTGACGGGTGTAGGGGCGTGATTTATCGCGCCCGTGGAACCTCCTTCGCTGAAGCTACGGCGGTCAAGATGGTGGAATGGCTAAAAACACCGTCATTCAGACGGTTTATCTTTCAATTATTTCCCAGTGACCATTACTTGGAGACCCGATCCATTCAAGTAGGCCGTTTTTTCGCAACTTCTTAATATGATATGAGACCCCATCTCTTGTTATTCCCATTAAATCAGCTATTTCCTGTTTTGAAATCCTGTTATTTTTATTGATATATTCAAGAATTGTTTCTTCTGGTGTAGTAGCTGGGGTAGTGGCTGGGGTAGTGGCTGGGGTTTTGTCCTTATTTACTTCCTCATTTACAGTTCCCTCGTTTCTTTGTAAATCAATATTCCTCTGAATTGTCACCATTATTCCACCCATTTTTTCTTCAAAAACAGGTGCCAGAAACCCTGCATCAACAAATCCATTTGTAATCTTAGATATTCCCCGTCCCCATGCTTCAATAAATCCGGCTTTAAAGAAAATGTCGGCGATATTTTTGTTGTGCGGTCTTGATGGATGTTTTTCAAAAAGTGTTTCAACTCCCCAATTTTCGGGAAGTCGTCCTTCGTTCCATAAAATAAGTTTGTCATTATAGACACTTAACTGAATCGGGGCGCCGGTATAATCTTTGTGAATAATTGAATTGAAAATTGCTTCTCTTAAAGATTCTTCAGGCATTTCAAGTTCTTCTATTCTCTGCAATCCTTCGTATCTTATCGGCGAGATAAGATATTTTGACTTAAGTATATCCATTATAGTGTCTGCCATTTGCAGAACATTTCCCTCCACAACATCCTGAAAGCGAAGGTCGTGATCTCCATTTATGAATCTTCCGATCTTAAAAGACACGCAAGGGAAAAATTTTGCCGGTTTTTTGCCGAAAAGAAGTAATGCGGCATTTTTCAAGTTCCCGGAATCGGTTAAGAGGTTTAAGTTTTCAAGTGTGGTTTTCAGATCATCATTTTTTGCATCTTCCGAAATGCGATTGATTCTGGAAGCTTTTCTGAAAAAATAGTCAACAGCGCCACTATCTATGTCGTTTAAAGTGGCGTTTTCGCAATTCAGATCATCCCATGTCTTACCGACCTTTTTTAAAAGAAACTGTTGAAGGGAGCTTCCATTAAGCTCCTGTTTTGTTGATCCGCTCCGGTAATGGAACACACCTTTATATGAAATAGGAACACTGCTGGGATTAACTACTATTTCAAGGTATTTTTTTCCATTCTCTTCAAAAAGATTTATATCGCAGACAATTCCAAGAAAATTCACTATCTTGTTTGGAATGTCAACCAGCAACCTTTTTGCATCTTCAATTCCTGTAATTTCTCCGGAATCATTTACTCCAATGTATATTTTTCCACCTTGAGCATTTGCAAATCCGCAAATCCATTTCAAGTACTCATCACGCCAGGATTCCTTAAACTCAACAGTTTCACTTTCACCATTTGCGATCAGTTTTTTAAGTTCTTCAATCATGTTTTTCAATGAAACCTCATCCCAAAGCATTAAAATACCTGATGATTATAAAAAAAGGGAGAAGGAATGCAAGAAATGGGTGAGGCGTGACGGGTGAAGCGTGATGCGTGATGCGTGATGCGTGATGTGTGATGCGTGATGGGTGTAGGGGCACGATTTATCGCGCCCGTGGAACCTCCTTCGCTGAAGCTACGGCGGTCAAGATGGTGGAATGGCTAAGCAAACACCGTCATTCAGACGGTTTATCTTTCAATTATTTCCCAGTGACCGGATTTTCTTCCGCCGACTCGTTTCAGAAGTCCATTTTCTACGAGCTTTTTCATATTTCTGTATATCGTTGCCCGATCTTTCTGTAGTTTTTCTGAAAGTTCATCGTATGTAATGTTGTTATCTTTCTGAATTTCACTCAATATATCATTTGATAAGGAAGAAAAAGAAGGGTCGGGTTTTTTAGTTGCATCTTTAGTTGCATCTTTAGTTGCATCTTTAGTTGCATTTACTCCCTCATTTACTTTTCCTGCAAAGACTCTTACCAAAACACCTCCGGGAATGCTTTTGTATTCAGGTATTTGAAGTCCTGCCTTTTCAAAGGCTTCATTAACTCTTCTTATTCCTGCGCCATATTTTTCGATCCAGCCGATTCTTTTAACAATATCTGCAATTTTTTTGTTTCTCGGCATGGAAGAATAGTCATTATTCAACAACTTTTCGGCGGTCAATCCTTCAGGAAATCCACCCGGATTGAAAAAATCTATCCTGTTATCGAAGACTTTGACAACAGAGTCATAGGAACTGGCATAATCTCTATGGATAACCATGTTTAAAACAAGCTCTCTTATGGCATCAAGAGGATAGTCCCAAATTTCAATGTTCTGTATTGACCCGTCAAACTCGATTCTTTTATTGATGTGTTTTTTAATAAAATCCATCACTCCTTCAACTTCACTCAGAACATCACCCTGTAATCTATGCGAATCTTTGATAACAGTTTCTGTCTGGAATCTTCCAAGCTCTATTGTTGTAAGAATTGAAAAATCTTTGAGAAACAGCAGATAGCATCCCTTTGTAGGTTTTCCGTCTTTTATAAGGTCAAGTTTCTTTAAAAATTCAATAGGAGTTTCCTTAATATCCATGCTTCTTTCTTTCAAAGTTGTCATAACTTTCTCAATTTTTCCAAAAGAAATGTCATCGAGAGAATGTTCTTCGTCAACATAATAATCCCAGCTCGAATTAAAGGTTTTTAAATACATGTCTGAAATCTCACCAAGATTCATCTGATGATTTGAGTTTTTAACTCTTTTGTAATAACGCCCCTGATAAGAAACGGGCTTGATAGGGAACTCATCAATTTTAAAGCAGAAAATCTTTTTTTCATTTATTTGAATCTCTTCAATATCCGGGAAAAGTGAAGGTGAAGTCTTTGTTTTTATTTCATTTAACCATCTCTGCGTTGATTCCTTGTCAGTATTTATTCCGGAAACAATTCCTTTATCATCCACACCGATAAGAACCGACCCGCCGGATCTGTTTGCAAAAGCTACAAGAGAAATTATCACACCTTCAGAAAATGATTCCTTAAACTCAACAGTTTCGCTTTCACCATTTGCGATTAGTTTTTTAAGTTCTTCAATCATGTTTTTCAATGAAACCTCATCCCAAAGCATTAAAATACCTGATGATTATAAAAAAAGGGAGAAGGAATGCAAGGGAAAGGGCAAAACATTTTTGCCCGTGTAAGTGTGGAAATGTGGAAATGAGACCTTTCCCCCAGCCCCTTACAATCAAGGCAAGGGGAGAAAAGCCCTTCCCCTTCAGGGGCAAGGGTTTGGGATGGGGTCTGAGAGGGATTTAGGGTGAAGCGTGACAGGTGATGCGTGAACAGCGGGAGAAATGGCCACCGACTTCGTACACCGACTAAGACAGGGAACATTGTTTTAATGATAAAGACCCGGTGATCGAGCAAAAGCGAGTGGTGGCTCAGGATTCAGGGAAGAATCCTTGTCGTTTTAAAGGGTTGGGAAAATATGACTTTAGCCCGTCAATGTGTTCATTTAAGTCTTCGGCAATGTGGTTCCACATGGGATCTAGTACAAAATCAACTCCTTCTCTTCGTGCTAACTTTGCTGCTGGAACAAAGTCGCTGTCTCCTGCTACAAGAATGATTTTTTTAACGAGCTTTTTGTATGCCAGAGATGCAATATCTATTCCGATTTTCATATCGATGCTTTTTTGCTTGATGCTGTGGAGAATGTCTTCTTCGGTCAAATCATCAATCGTGATCTCTTTTTTTAAAAGTTTTTTCAGTCTGTTTTTTTCAATAACCCAGCTTTCATCTTTTAAGTGTCCCAGCCGTAATGCCAGTTTTCTTTTCTTTTTCAGTTCATTATGAAGTTCTTTTCTGAAAGATACAAGCTCTGTTTTGCTGTAATCGATGTTTCTGCCAGTTAGAGGGTGTCGAACTTTCTTTTCAAGCGGAGGACAGTCATAAAAGAATATTCTGTACAAAGAATAAGTACCTTCAATGTCGCGAAAAGAATAAAGATGATTGAGAAGTGTCGCATAAAGATTGTCAGCAATTACATTTGGCGGATGAACTTTTGAAACGATCGCAAAATATCTTTTTAAAAAGAACGCACCGTCAACCAGAATTGCTGCTTCTTTCATTTAATATTCCCCTTTTCAAAAAAAAAGCCCTCGAGCTCGGCTGTCATCCAATGTCGAATGAAGCTTACTGTCGAGGGCACTATATAAAAACAAAATAGTCATAACCAGCCAGAATGTCAAGTTTGTTTTTAAAAAGCCCATCGTTGCGCCCGATTGCACATTTACATTGATTCATTGTGAAAGTCAAACTATTATTTTTAAAATATGAACAAATGCAAAAGAACATTTGGGCGATGGGTAGGGGAAAACCCGTGATGCGTGACGGGTGATGCGTGATGCGTGATGCGTGACGGGTGACGGGTGAACCACCTTCGCTAAAGCTATGGCGGTCAAGATGGTGTGAATGTGTAGGGGCACGATTTATCGCGCCCGTGGAACCTCCTTCGCTGAAGCTACGGCGGTCAAGATGGTGTGAATGGCTAAGCAAACACCGTCATCAGACGGCTGATTTGCGGGCTGAAAGTCCGCGTTATCTTAGCCCACGCTAGAATGGCTGGGCTTTCCCCCGAGCTTTACCCGGGGCTAAGCAAGCGCCACCCTTCAGGCGGCTGACTCCCCCCTTGACTAAATCCCTTTCTCCCTTATAATTTTAGGAAGTTATTTTAGGACTGGAGGGTTTGAATTATGCGGAAAAGAAAGATTATTTCACTGATTTCTGTGCTGACTGTTTCAACGGTTTTTCTTTTTGCAAGCGGTTTCTGGCCTGAGATCCAGAACAATTCGTTCAGAACAGGTCGTGCTGAGATGAGCGGAGGAATCACTGAGCCGGGAATTTTGTGGAAATATTACCGTGGCGGAAATTTGAGTCCTAACAATGTTGCAGTTGATGAAAACGGGAACATCTTTTTTTCAATCAATGGGGTGGTGAAAGCGGTTGATAAAGACTTGAATTTGTTATGGGTTAGTGAAAATTTTGGAGCTTCAAGAATATTTAAGCTCATTGATCTAAATAATGACGGAACAAAGGAACTGGTGGTTGCCGGGAATCTCGGGATCCGGATCATGAGCAAAGAAAATGGCTCAATTTTTTCAATTATTCCGACAGAATCACCAGCATTTGCAAAATTTGCGGATGTCAATGAAGATGGATTTATTGATTTGGTTGTAAGAGGAAGATGGAACATAAAAGATGTAAGGGCTTATGATTTTTCAAGTGGCGTAACAACACCGCAAATGCTCTGGCAGATAATTGAAAATATTGAAGGTTACGGATTTGAGCTCACATTCGGAGATTTGAATAATGACGGCGAAAAAGAACTCATAACAGACAGAATGAAAGGTGGTTTAATATCGGTTTTTAACGCAGATGACGGAACTCTGATTCGTGACAATGGAAGAATTATTGAAGGGGATTACGCTTACGGGTTTAATCAGATCATCAATGTTGATAATGATACTCAAAATGAATTTATTTTTACCGGCAGAACTTCTTCGGAATCTGACAAGGGTTCTTACTCAATTACTGTTTATGATTTTATTCAAGATGCTGTTCAGTGGGGTTACGAATATGGATGGAACACGGTAAACATTGGTTTCAGAATGGTTCCTGGGTCAGTTGCTGATTTCAATGGTGACGGGGTGATTGACATTGTTGTGTCGGTTTTTAATAACACGCTTGAGGGGACAACAGACAAGGATGGGGTCAACGCGCCTGACATCTGGACAACGCTGATCTATCGCGGTGACAACGGGTTGCTTCAAGCCCGTCTTGATAACACTTATCTTGAAGGTGTTGCAGATCTGAATGGAGACGGGGTGAAAGAATTCATAACAAAAAGTGCACCAGATTCTTCAAAAAAATTAAGAACTTATTCGACAATTTCCGCATATAGTTTTGATGGTGATTTTCAAAAACTCTGGTCAAAAGAGAAAGTGAGAGTTT
Source organism: bacterium (assembly GCA_017997475.1). GTDB lineage: Bacteria > UBP6 > UBA1177 > UBA1177 > UBA1177 > JAGOEX01. The sequence continues at coordinate 18,769 of JAGOEX010000016.1, read as the reverse complement.
TGACAAAAACGCCCGAGGACACTGAAGATGTCGGAGTTACTTTTTTAACAAATGTTCCGGCAATTGTTAAATCAGGCACAAATGATGCAGTTTTGCTCATTGAAGACATAAACCGGGATGGAGTGGGGGACAAACTTTTTTCTTTTTCAGGTGTCACTGCAACTCCGGTTGTGAGTGATGTTGCATATTTAAAAGATGGAAAAAACTTCGGATTCATTGATTCAACTGATTCAGTTATTTATCTCACAGGGAATGACGGATTCATCCACATTTTTGACCGCGGGACAACTTTAAAGAATGAATTGGTAATAGAAACAGGTACTTTCAGCGGAGATTCACAATTTATAAATTCATCAAATGGAGGCAAAATTCTTTCAACAATTTCAACAAACAGCCATGTTCTTCTTAATTCAGAAAATTCAGATCTTGAAAATCCGCCAACTGTTGAATGGACTCAGACCAATCAGTCAGCTCAGCCGCTCTTTGCTTTTGACAGCAACGGGAATGGAAGGCACGAATTCATATCACTCTTTACTGACAGTGAGGGATACACAGACATTTATCTCCACTCTTCAAATGGAGGATTGCTCTGGGGCTGGACTGTCGGAAAAGTTGTTACAAATCCTGCAAATTTCATTTCAGGGGATTTTGACGGGGATGGATCAAAAGATATTGCTTTCACATTCACAACTGAAGAAGAAGGGGCAATGCTTTATGCACTCAGGGGAATTGACGGCAACGAGATCGGAAACCACGACCCTGAAATTGACATAACCGGATATTACAACAATACAACAGTTCTGCTTGGTGACATAAATGATGATGGATCTGATGATCTTTTTCTGGGACATTCTTTCACATCTGAATTTATAAATGGAAACATGACAAGAATTCTTAAGTTTTCTTTTTCTTCCTGGCCGAATAATTCGGTTGCTGCTGACCTAAATGGAAATGAAGCTGCTGAAATATTTGGAAATCATAGAACAGGATCGTTCAAAAGAACAATTGACAATTCTGGAAATGAACTTTGGACAATTGACATAAGCTGGGACAAAGATTCGCTTTATCAGTATTCTGCGTTGTACCCGGGCGTTGCAAAAATTGACAGTGATGAAGGTTTTGACATTGTGCTCGGTGGAAAATTCGGGGATATTTCGGCATATTCAGGGGTTGACGGGAGTGTGCTCTGGAGAAAGTGCCTGAATAACGGAACTGTCACAGATATTTCAGTGAGTGTGATCCCGACTTCAACGCTTTGCAGCGGCACAAATCTTTCAAACATTGTGACTGGTGACATTGACGGTGACGGCAACGATGATTTTGTGGTCGGGGATAAATTCGGGAATTTGTATGTTGTTGATATCAATGGTGAACTGCTCTGGACAATGAAGTTTAACGGGGTAATCGGGAATCCGATACTTGCTGATGTGAATAGTGACGGAAAAATTGAAATTCTTGTCGGAGCGGGGGATGGATTTCTTTATGCCGTCGGAGATAAAGTTGCAGTTCCCGCCCCGGCATTTGTCAGAGATGTGGCAGTGATAGACGGAGAAATCACTTCGACAAGTGACATTGATGAAATGGTGGTTGGTGAAAGTTATGGCGGATTGTGGGAAGGTGTTCCGAGTGCCGCAAAATATCATGTCAAACTGATTGATCAAAACGAAACAGTTTTAAAGGAAACAATGGTGACAGGAGCAAATCAAGTTGTTTTCGACAATCTTGAAGTTGAGATCGGCGACACAATATATCTCAATGTAAAAGTAATAAATTCAGGCGGTTATGAAAGTGGATGGACAACATCTGACGGTGTAACGATCGTTGAGGAAGACATGTCCGACGACTTGTCCGACGAAGTGCCAGACACAGAGTCGGAAGTAACGGAGTCGGATGAGGAAACAGACGAAGATGAGGCCACCGACGAAGACACCGACCTGTCCGACGAAGTTTTAACGGAGTCGGACGACGATTCACCACTCACGGATCACGAGGAAGTTGAGGATGTTGAGGAAGTTGAGGAAGTTGAGGAAGACGACGAAGAAATTCCAAGCAAAAATGAATCTGGGTGTGGATGTTCAATTTTGTAGTGAACGATGATGAAAAAAACTTGATTTGGATGGAAATATGAGTACTTTATGATTCGTTAATTTGATCTGTTATATATCCGCTACGCCCGTAGGCGGGCATATTTCCTGGCTGGGAGCAATCCCGGCCATTTTTTTGGAGGTTAGCATAATGAGCATTAAAACTTCTATACTGATTGATGGTGGATACTTAAGAGAAATTCTTAATAGAAAAAGAGGTCATCGGTATTATCCAAAACCGGAAGAAGTTCTGAATTTCTGTAACTCACTAATAAAAGATGAAGAAGTGCTTTACAGGATATTTTTTTATGATGCAAAACCGGATAACGATAATAATTCAGATTATTTCTTTAACAAAATTGAGAGTCAGCCATTTTTTGCTTTGCGGATGGGAAGGTTGGTAAATCACACTCCGAAGGGCGGTCCTTTAAATTATGTTCAAAAGGGTGTTGACATGAAAATCGGCTTAGACATTGCATCAATGGCTTACAAAAAGCTCGTTGAAAGAATAGTTCTGATAACCAATGACACCGATCTTATTCCTGCAATAAAACTCGCAAGGATTAACGGCATACAAGTCAGGATAATAAATCTTGATTCCATTCATTCTCTTTTCCAGGCACACTCTGATATGTGGGAAAAAATAGAAATAGAAGACCATTTTTCAGAAAGTTTAAAAAAAGGGAAAAAACAATGAAGTGCGATATTTTTTATGATACGAGCAAGTTGTCGCATTCTGAACAGGAAGCTTTGTTGAAAAAAGCACATTTCATTTGCGAGAACTGGTGGTTTGACAAGTTGGACTGTTCAATCAGTTTTGCAAGAGAGCAAGTTAAGAACATATCATTCGAAGAAGCGATGGAACATTTCGTTGAAGGTGCTTTAATGAATGTTATTGAGCGAAATCAGATACTGTTAGATAAACCTTGTTTGGAAGTTGGTTTCCGCTCAATGGAAAGTCCTGTTGACTATTTTCTCTGGATTATTGTCCCGTTAGAAAATGCGGATGATATTGTGAAAGGAATGGTTAAAGAAAAAAGTGATGATGGAATCAATGAAAGTGTTCCCGATGTTATTCTTAATGATGTGTTGATCGAAGATCTTGAATTTCAGCCCGATTTTGATGGAGACAAAGAGCAATGTCGCAAAAAAGAGAATTCCCGAAACTTGGGGAAGTGTTCAAAATAAAAATAAATTTATTAGACAGAAAAGTGTTTAAAAGATCTTATGGTTTTGTCAGACCATCTGACATAAAACAAATTCTTGTTAATCTAAGCGAAATGTTTCAAGCTCATTTTTAAAAGGAGCCCGATTTTTTCATGAAGCAGATACACGAACTTTATTCAGATGACAAACCGCGGGAGAAGATGCTCTCAAAGGGCTCTGCGGCTTTAAAGAACAGAGAACTGATAGCGCTTATTCTCGGCAGCGGACAGAAAGGGATGCCGGTGATGACGATTTCAAGAAATATTGAAAATATGCTGGAAAAAGAGGGGGTTGGCGGAATTGCTCTTGAAAAACTTACAAACATTGAAGGTGTCGGAAATGCAAAGGCGTGTCAGATCGCGGCGGCTTTTGAGCTTGCAAAAAGATTCTATGTCGAATCTGAAAAAGTGAACATCAAAGTTTCGCGTGATGTTGCAGATCTTCTTGACGGATATGCTTCAAAACAGCAGGAACATTTCATTCTGATAACTCTTGACGGGGCGAACAATGTGATAAAAGTGCGGGTCATTTTCATCGGGACGCTCAATAAATCAATGGTTCATCCAAGAGAAGTTTTTGCACCGGCACTCGCTGACAGGGCGGCTTCGATCGTGATAGCACATAACCATCCTTCCGGAAACCCGGAACCATCCGTTGAAGACTTGCTGATGACCCGTAAACTCAAGGAAGCCGGTGAGATAATCGGGATCGAAATAATTGACCATGTGATCATAACCAAGAAGAATCATTACTCTTTTCAGGGAAATGGAAAGATGTGACCCTTCGATGAACTCAGGGCTGGAGGTAACCCGCAACTTGACAAAACATACAATCATACATACAATTGTAAGTGCGTTTGTCTGTATGGAGGGAAAAATGTCGAGAATTAAAACAACTTTTACACTGGACGAAGATGTTGTTGCTGAACTTGAAACATTTTCAAAAGGTTTATCAAAGAAAAAAAGTCATATCATTGAAACAGCCCTTTCAATTTATTTTGATATGATGGACAGTCATCTTGCTGAAAAAATATTAAAAGATGTTGAGTCAGGCAAAGAGGAACTGGTTGATTCGGAAAAGGTTTACAAGGATCTGAACATTAACTGATGCGATACAAAATTCTTTTTACAAAGGCTTCTGTAAAAATGTTGCAGAAGATTGATTTTCCCATTCAGAAACTGATAAAGATCAAACTTGATATCCTTTCAAATGATTTTAATTCACTTGAAAACAACCTTAAACAGTTGAAGGGTGATAAAAAAATTTACCGTCTCAGAGTTGCGGACTACAGAGTTATCTTTGAGAAAAAAGATGCAGAACTGGTTATACTTGTCATCAGGATCGGTCACAGAAAAGAAGTTTATTTTGATATTTAGTTATCTCTTGAATGGATTCCCGGAACAAGTATCACGACTTCCCTTGTGTCAAGAAGGGCTCCGTCACCGAGAACATTTATTTTTGCCCTGAAAACGGTCGCTTCGGCTTTGTCCGGTTCATAGAAATCGTTGTGGAACTTAATTTCAAAGTTCACTTTCGCACCGGGATTTACAAGATAGAAGGTGGTTGTGTCTTTTGAAAAATAGGCGTTCACAGGGTCTGATGAATCGGGAATGAGCGCTTTAATGAAAAGCGAAGTGTCTACAAGTTCAGGGTTTGCAACACTTTCGCGGGCAGTCCAGACATCAAGTTTTATGTTTGTCGTAAGTTCAAAAACTGCATCGGCGATCTGATCTGAGAGTCCTGTTCCGTCGCTTCCGATCTTGTAGAAAAACGGATCGCCGGTTGTCGCATCAACTGATCCGGTTGCTGTGCTTATTGCTTTGAAATCATTTTCTGGAGCAGTTGTCCAGAAAGTTTCTTCGCTCCAGGAATCTATTCCGATGAATTTTGCATTTATTGCATTAAGTGCAGCAATCGCCTCTTCTGTTGTGTGATAAGGAATATTCCATGTAAAATGTGCACCGAAATTAGTAAATGCCTCGTCACTGAGCATAATTATTATAGGCATTGCATCATCTCTGAAACAGCCGCCTCCGATATTTCCTTCATGTCCGGTACAGTTTGCGGCAGGAATTTCAGGAATATAATTACCGACAACATCACATTTGTTTGTGCTGACATAAGTTGTTTCAAAATAGAAATCTCCAGTATAGCCAGCCCCCGTTGCAACCTGATAAAGTGCTTCATGGTGAGGTTCCCATCCGCACAGAGAGCCGGTCTGTATTCCATTTATTGAACCGGTTATTTCAGACATATCGGTAGTAACTGGCTGAACAAGTGAAAAGATCGAATCGGTGTGCTGAAGAGTGCCTGTGCCGGAATAATTTGTTCCTTCAGTCGGATCTGAATATCTTGAAAGTCCCTTCCAGTCATCAAAGGTTGCGAGTCCGAATGCGACATCAGTTATATTTGCACTTATTCCGCCGATAATTTCAGAGGAAATACCGTTTTTTACATTCGTGCTTTCCTGACTCATTGAATCAGAAAGATCAAAAAGAATAAGAACATCCGCCTTCTCAACATTGGTTTTAAATTTCAGTATCCGTATCTCATCTGCCGGTGCTTCAAAAGGAAGTTTAACATAGAAATCATCTTCGGGGATACCGTCAGTATCATCAAGGGGATCAGAACCGTAAGCGATCTCTGAAAGATCATCAAATCCGTCATCATCACTATCCTGTTTAAGCGGATCGGTATTGAGATCTTTTTCCTCTTTATCGGTCAGCCCGTCATTGTCCGAATCAAAATCAACATAATCAGGAATGGAGTCTCCGTCAGTGTCACGGCAGGGAAGAGTCGGACACTCAGCTGAATCGGAATATCCGTCACCATCACTGTCTGTATCCCTGTAATTGGGGATGCCGTCTTTGTCAATATCTTCCAGACCCTCGATAGAATCAGGGATTCCGTCGTCATCGCTGTCTGTGTCAAGATAATCGGGATCAGCATCTGAATCAGAATTTGTCAATTCTCCGTCAACTGCCTCAATGCAGTTGGGAAGTCCGTCGCTGTCTGCATCCTGTTTGCACCAGCCGTCAATTCCCCTGAACTGTTCAGGAATCGTATATTCAGATCCGAAACAATCGCATTTATCTTCATAGAAAGCGGTGTCTTCGTCAGGAAGTGGTGAGTCGTCTTCATCCGACTCCGCCAAGGCTTCGTCGGACAAGTCGTCGGACATGTCGTCGGACAAGTCGTCGGACATGTCATCCTCAACTTCTCCCGGTTCATCATCGCTTGTCGGGAGCTGCTGATTTTCATCTTTTGTTTCGCCTGTTGCAATATCTTCATCATTAATTGAGCTTTTACCGCTGCTGCATGCAACGAAAAAGATTGTAATAAGAATGACAGAAAAAAATTTCTTCATGACATCTCCTTTTTGAGAACAAGATTTTAACCGCTGATATTTTACAGCAGTTTCAGATATTTGCAAATGTTCGCCGTTGGAGAGACAGGGCGTGTCATAATGTCAATTTGCCTTTTTGTCATTTTTTCACATAATGTAACATCCTGAAAATGTTGAGTTCTCAGGATGGTACGGTTATTGCATATTTCTGCGGTTTTTTTGGAGGGAAACATGAAAAAGTTCAATGTTGCCATTGTGGGTGCTACAGGTCTTGTGGGTCAGGAATTCATAAGTGTACTTGAAGAAAGGAAATTTCCCGTAAATGAGCTTATCCCTTATGCAAGCGAAAGATCGATCGGCGAAACAGTGAAGTTCCGCAATAAGGAAATTGATGTCATTCCCATGACGGTTGAATCTATACAGTCAAAAAACATTGACATCGCCCTTTTCAGTGCGGGTTCAGCAATTGCCCTTGAGTTTGCTCCGGTGTTTGCTCAAAAAGGGGTTTATGTCATTGATAACAGTTCAGCGTTCAGAATGAATGACAGTGTTCCGCTGATCGTTCCTGAAGTAAATGGAGATCTCGTTAAGCCGGATGGATCAAAAATAATAGCAAATCCGAACTGTTCCACCATTCAGCTTGTCTATTTTCTTAAAGTCGTGAACGATCTTTTTAAAATAAAAAAAGTGGTTGTGAGTACATATCAGAGCGTAAGCGGTGCAGGGAAAAAGGGGATAGATGAACTGAGAGAACAGGTGACAGCCCTTTTTTCGGGCAGAAGCGTGGCTCCTGCAGCATTTCCACAGAGAATTGCTTTCAATCTCATTCCGCAGATAGGTTATTTCCACAGTGACGGATATTGTGAAGAGGAAGTCAAAATGATCAATGAATCAAGGAAGATACTCTCAATTCCAGACCTTGACTTCGATGTCACTACAGTTAGAGTTCCGACATTTTTCTCCCATGCTGAAACGGTTTATGTCGATCTTGAAAAAAAGTGCGATGTCGAACTTGTCAGAAATAAAATCAGCGAACATCCTGAAATGGTTGTCATGGACGATTTCGAACAGCTCATCTATCCGACACTTGTCGATTCATCCGGAAAAAATGAAGTTTTCGTCGGCCGTTTGAGGACAGGGAGAGAGGACGGGAAAAGACTTTCGGCATGGATCGTCGCTGACAATGTGAGAAAAGGGGCGGCATACAATGCTGTGAGAATTGCAGAAACTTTGATCGGGGGAATGGATGAATAAAATTACAAATTTTGTTTCAATTATCTTTTTTTCTTTGATAGTTCTGGCCGATGATGCGGAATATCTTGAAAAAGTCCGTCTGGAGCCGGAACATGGTTCATTGAACTATGAAGGGGAGATAAAGATCCTTTTTGACCTTCCCAAAGATGATCTTGTTGAAAAGGTCTATCTTTCATATACTCAGGGTGTTGAGGAGCACATTTTCTCTTCAACGGAAGTGAGCGGATCAAAACTCGGATATCTCAATAATTCACTTACTTTGAAAGGTTCTGAACTCTATGAGCTTCTTGAATCGCTCCGCACCTCTGTAAATTTCAGAAACATAACTGCCGCCGCAGACACAGACGATGACGATGTTCTGATCGATGATGATGCCGAAGAGAGCGATGATGATACTGTAAACGACGAAGACGAAACTTATGATGAAGAGCTGCCTGATGATGATTCCGGAACGGGCACGGATAGAAGCTGGGCTGATAAAACTTACGACATAAAACTTACGGTTGAGCTTGATAATTCCGGAAACAATGAAGATAACGAAACAGATGATTCAGACACAGCACCGGTAACAACCACGACAATTCCTGAGAAAGTGACGAAAACCCTGAAAATAACATTTGACAATACTGCTCCCCAATCTCCCGAGATCAATGATGATGATACGGTAAATCCTGAAGGTGGAGACAGAAGAATAATCATCTATGTAACGCCTCCTGTTGATCCGGATGACAAGGAAGAAAGGGATGAAATAGGAAAATATCACGCAACTCTTTCCGGATTATTTGACAGGGACGGGACTGAGGTGCAGTCGGAGCTGAAGTTTACGACAGAAGTTGAAAGTTCATCATACGACGAGGAATGGGAGTTTTCTCTTTCCGGTAAGGAAGGGCTGGAACTTATCAACAACGACAGCGGTCTTGATAAATATGTATACACGATAAGAATATATGCCGAAGATATTGCAGGAAACTCCGATCCGGAAAAATATGTTGAAACTGCGGGTTCGGCTGTAACTACCTATGGATACTGGAAAAATTACAAGGAAAAGGGCGGCAGGGACGACGGGGGGTTCTGTTTTGTCGCAACTGCCGGTTTCGGAAGCTATTTTCATCCTCAAGTTAAGATACTGCGCGATTTCAGGGACTTGGTCCTTGCAAAGTTTTCAGCAGGCAGATCGTTCATAAAAGCTTACTATGAATATGGGAAAATGCCTGCGCGGATCATTGCAGAAAGTCAATTTTTAAGAGCAGTTACAAGAACGCTTCTTATTCCTTTTGTCATAACCGGCTGGCTTTTTACGACAACTTACGGGCAGATCATTCTTCTGATGTGGCTTTTTCTCATACCGGTTTTCATTTTAAGGAGAAAAGCGGTTGTTCTCCTGATGGTCATTGCTGGGATATTTGTTTTAGATCCTCAGGAATTAAAAGGAGTTGACGGAGAATTCAGCTTTAACAGCTCTTTTTACTATCCTTCAAAAATAGATAGTGAAGCAGACGGAGCTTTCAAGGAGATAGGGGGTGACGGATTGAGGTATCTCCCTTCTCTTACTTTCGGTTTTAAAGTGCCTGTGCTTGAAAATTATATCAGATGGTCTTTCATAGGGGGGATCGGATACACCCGTTTCAAAGGGACTTCGGTAAAAGCTGACGGGGAGAAAAGTTCTGATGAAAGTGCCATGCATTTTATTCCTCTCATGGGTGAAATGAAACTTCGGCCCGGATATGATTTTCCATTGTGGCCTTATGCAACTATCGGAATTGATTACTATATCTGGTGGATCAGGGAAAAAGGCGAAACATCTGAAGAAGGTGGAACATTCGGCTTTCACGGATCATTCGGGCTGATGATCTCTCTGAACTGGATGGACGATTCGGCCTCAAGAAAGCTTGAAGAGATGTCGGGAATAACAAACACATCATTGTTTGTTCACTACCGTCTTGAAAAAATAAACGATTTCGGAAAGGAAAAAAGTTTTGATCTGAGCGGAAGCAGATTTGAGTTCGGCATAGTTTTTGAATTTTAAGGGACACTTTAAAAATTGCTTTTTTTTCTTATAAATGTAAAATCTAGACCCGAAAAGAAAGGATGGCCTTGTTTTTGTTCGTTAATTTATACCATTTGGAGGTAACTTTGAAGAAAATGATCTTATTGGCAATTGTTGTTGCCGCAGTATTTATGTTTACTGCCTGTCCGAAAGCAGGCGAACCGGAGCCCAAGGAAAAAGTTAAACTTTCTTTCCATGTTATGAGTAAATGTCCTTACGGCGCACAGGTTGTTGCGGGAGTCAAACCGGCTCTTGACAAACTTGGCAAAGCTGTCGATTTCGAACTTAATTACATCGGTAATGAAAAAGAAGGAAAATGGCTCCCGATGCACGGAGAACCCGAACTTAAAGGTGACAAAATAGCTGTCTGTGCAAAGAAATACCTGCCGGAAAAATATATGGACCTTCTTTTCTGCATGTCAAAGGATAAGGAATTCAGAAAGATACCTGACAATTTTGATGCATGCATCACCGAAACAAAATTGAGCGGTGACAAAGTTAAGGCCTGTGCTGATGGTGAAGAAGGAACTACACTTGTTGTTGAAAGTTATAAGGCATCAAAGGCAAAGGGCGCAAGCGGCTCACCCACTATCTATCTCAATGATCAGCCATATCAGGGCGGAAGAACAGGAAATGATTTCTTAAGGTCTATCTGTGAAAAGTTCACAACTGAAAAACCGAAAGCATGTTCAGAAATTCCTGAGCCGACAAAAGTGAAAGTAACCATGATCTCTGACAAAAGATGTCCTCAGTGTCAGGCAGAACGGCTTGCGCAGAACCTCAAAGGCGTATTCCCGGGTCTTGAAGCGGAAATACTTGATTATGCAGACGAAAAAGGGAAAGCTGAATATCAGAAATATGCGGCAAAGGGACACACACTCCTTCCGATAATTGCTTTCAGTGCAGAAGCTAAGAAAGATGAAGGATATGCAAAAATACAGAAATGGATCCAGGAAGTTGACGACAAGCTCATTTTGAGAGTCGGTGCAAAATTCGACCCGACAAAAGAGATCTGTGACAACAAAACAGATGACACAGGAAACGGCAAAATAGACTGTGATGATGATGACTGTAAAGAAGAGCTCATCTGCCGTACGGAAATAAAGAAAAAACTTGATGTGTTTGTTATGAGCCAGTGTCCTTACGGAACAATGGCGCTTGATGCGATGGCAGAGATACTTGAAATGTTCAAGGAAGACAAAATTGATTTCAACATCAATTTCATTGCGACTGAAACAGAGCCAGGAAAATTTCAGGCACTTCATGGTCAGCCGGAAGTTGACGAGAACATCAGAGAGCTTTGCGCAATAAAGCATTATCCGAAAAATTACATGGACTACATTCTCTGCAGAAACAAGAATATCCGCAGTGCTGAATGGAAAGAGTGCGCAAAAGGCGCTATAAAGCCGGATGTTATGGAAAAATGTTTCACCGGCGGCGAAGGTGTTAAGCTTCACAGCGAAAACATAAAGATCGCAAATGCAATGGGTATCGGCGGAAGTCCGACATGGATCATCAACAATAAACATAAGGCAAGCGGAGTTTCAGCGGCTGACATTCAGCGTAATCTCTGCACACACAATCCTGATCTCAAAGGATGTTCCAAAACTGTAAAACCCCAGGACAAACCGGCTCCGAAAGGCGGTTGCGGAAGTTAGTTATATCTGAGATGAATAATTACAGGGCGGTCTTCGGACCGCCTTTTTTATTTGTTCAGATTTATATTTTGAGATTTATTTAAAGATTGGCTGCCGGAACTATTTTTTTGAGTCGCATCCGCAACCGCAGCCGCAGTTCTCATCATCTTCATCACATTCTTCATCGCAGTCGTCATCACAATCTTCATTTCCACAGCAGCATCCGTGATGATGATGTTCGTAATCGGGAATGTCAACACCGGTTTCAATAAGCTCTATCTCGAAAGTAAGAGCTTCTCCTGCAAGAGGATGGTTGGCATCGAGAACTACATTTTCATCCTTTATTTCAACTACTCTGACAGGAATTACATCTCCGTGATCGGAGTGCATTTCAAAAATTGAGCCGGTTTCAATTGCCGCATCAGCGGGGAAGCTCTTTTTTTCAACTGTTATCACATATTTTTCGTTTCTTTCTCCGTATCCATTTTCGGGAGATATGGTTATCTTTTTCTTGTTTCCGATCTCCATTCCTATGACGGCATCGTCAAAACCTTTGATAACCATTCCCTCTCCGACCTGAAACTTAAATGTCTCGCCTGAATCGACCGAAGAATCAAACTTTGTACCGTCTTCAAGCCATCCAGTATAATGAACAGCGATCTTGTCTCCATTTTTAACGCTCATTAATTTCTCCATAAAAATTTAAAAAAACCTGAAAAAGCAACCTTTTCTGAAAAGCTATGTTATTAAAACAGCTATAAATCGCAAGGAATTGTTTTAAGACATTTAATTTGAAAAAAAATATGATGGCTGTAATATATACGCGAACTTTATTGCGGAGCAGTTAAATGAAGACAACTCTTTTAAAGACATTTCTGGCGATCACCTTAATACTTTTTCTTGCCGTTCTTTATTTGTTCCGGCAGGAATCTGAGATGAACAGAAAACTGAATGAAGAGATAATTCAGCTTAAAAAGGAAAAGATCTTTGTTCTTTCCGAGCACGAAGAATGTCTTAAACACAAGGAAATGTCACTGAAAAGGGAACTGATTGATAAATATATTGATTCTATGATAGTTCTTGTCAACAAGATCGAAAAAGGGACAAATCCTTCAGAAAAGGAACTGTCCGATTTTAATGACAGAGTTAACTTTATACTCGAAAATATGGAGCTTGCCGGCGTTTCAAAAGAAGAGGCGACTCAATACCTTCTTTTTGTAAGCTCGGCACGAAAATCGATAGAGCAGTATGTAAATGGAAATAGCGGTAAAAAGGAGTGAACAGGGCGAATTATCTTTGCAACGCCCCGATTTTCAAACTTCTTTTAAGTTTTTTTTGAGGTTTTTCTTGAAAAAACAATATATTTTTATAGCATTGCAAAAGTAAATCCGGTGTTCGTGAGGATTAAAAATGGGAAAATACAGCTCGTTGGTCAAGGAATCGGGAGCGGCTGCTGATAAAATGAAGTTCCGTTTCATAAGCGGAAAATATTCTGGCGGTGAATTCTTTATCCGCGATGGACAGAAGCTTTCGATCGGCAGGGATATCTCCTCTGATGTTGCAATTGTGGATTCAAAGGTCAGCAGAAATCACGCAACAATAATTTCAAGGGCAGGCAGGATATTCATCGAAGATCACAACAGCACGAACGGTACATTCGTAAACGGAGAGAAGATTCTTCCCTCTTCTCCGGTAGAGATCCACAACGGTTTTAAGATAAGCATCGGAGATTCTGTCATAGCTGTCGGAGAAGGTGCTGCAGATAATAATGAAAAAGTGGAAAGATCTGTAAAAGAGGATACTCCTTCCGGACAGATTGGAGTTTCTTCGACACAGAATACAGGAAAGGTCATGCCTCCTCTTGATGAATATGATGAAGATGAGCCGCTGACACTTGATGCAATAGCCGAAAAGGCAGAAAAAGTTGAAAATAACAAGATCAGCGTTGCAAAAGTGGCTCTGAAAAAAGGCGGTCCGGCAACAACGTCAAAAACCGTTCCTGATTCAGCGGTGGCTTCATCAAAAGGAAGTTTGTCCGCCATTGATCCGGTGGATCTTCTGAAACTTCTTTCGCAGTCTTCTTCTTCCGGATACCTCATTGTAAATATATCTTCACCTTTTGAAGAAAAGATCGAGATAGCAATAGGCAGGGCGGGTATTGTGGCATCTGAATGCATCAGCTCAAGAAACTTTTCACAGGAAAAAGCCCTTTCGAGATTTGTTCTCGCAAAGGACGGTGAATATGAGTTCAAAGTCGACGAAGCCCCCAAAAGAGAGGAGATCAACAGATTCCTTGAAGATGTTTTCATGGAAATATCTACCCAGAGAGGGCTGCTTGCGAGATACAGGAAGATCATAAATGCCGACCAGCTCAGGTTCATGATCCCTATCACAGGCAAGCTTTCAGACCTTTCAAAGCCCGAGCTCGAAACCCTTCAGTTCATGGTCAATACCAGAGAGGTTCTGCCATATCTTAACATGTTCCCGGATAATGATGACTTCATTCTTCTTTCGGAGATCCTGAAATTTATTGACCTTGGAATACTTTTCGGAGACAACAACGAAGAAGACCATATTGAAAATCTGGTTCCTGACGATATCCTTCAAATTTAGGTGAGCAATGTATTTTCGAGTCTATCACAAAAAATCAAAACAGCCGATAGCTACTTTCAATGAAAGAACCATCGTTGATTTCTGCATAAACAACAAAGAGTCCGTAAAAAACTATTATTTTTCAACGGGCGGACAGAAAGATCTCATGGAATGGGAGGTTTTTGCGGTTAAACATTCGGAGCTGTTTGAAAAGAAAGCCGATGAAAGAGACAAAAAAGAGTTTGGTGAAGTAAAAGATGAAGGTGAAATAAAAATAAAAAGCAGAGGTTCAAGGATCCCTTTCATGATTGTTCTTACTGCGCTCTTTTTTGCTTCGGGGGTTGCATATTACCTTTATCTTGAACAGCAGAAAGAGTTTGAAGAAATGACAAGAAAGTCTCTTCTGGCATCACAGGAAAAGAAAGCTGCGATTGTTGAAAAGCTTGAAAAAAGAGCGGTTGTCGAATCAGATACAAAATTTACGGCGGCAGTTCCTTCAGAAAAAGAGCTGAATGAAACATGGAGCTCAAACAAGGGAAAAATGGAAAAATCTCTTGGTTTTGATGAAATAAAAGAACATATGGATTCATATCTTCCCAATCTCAAAGAATGTTTTGTCAAACGCTCGAAAGCCGGTGATAATTCATTAAGAGGGATGATAAACATGAAAATCAGGGTCAGCGGGGATGGAGCTGTGAGAGATGTGATCTTCACCGATGAGAAATATCAGGCAACACTTTTTGGGGACTGCATAATATCTGCAATGAAATCAAAACCTTTTAAGATGTTCAAAAGTCGTGAACAGACCTTCTCCTATTATTGGAACCTTTGAAAAAGCTCCCGTCATATATATCTGGGGGGATCCCCTCGATTATACTCTTTCGCCGTTTTTTCAGGAATATGTACTTGGTGCTTGCGGACATAGGGTCATCTATAAGGTTTTCAGAGGAAACGCAGAAGAATTTAAGCAACTTCTCATGTCCAGAAAATGTATTGGAGCAAATATTACTTCTCCGCATAAGCAGAAAGCTGTTGAGATCTGTGAGGAATTAAGTGACAGGGCATCTAAAGCTGGAAGTGTCAACACAATATATAAAAAGGATGGAAAACTTTGTGGTGACAGCACAGATGGTTGTGGATTGGTCAAGTGGTTGAAATTTAAGAACATATCTATAAATGAAGCTTGTGTTCTCGGTAACGGCGGAAGTTCTGTGGCTATATGTTCAGCTTTTTTTGAAGAAGGTGTTAATGTCACTGTTTTTGGAAGAAATGAAAAAGGGTGGGAAAATAAGTTCGGAGTTTTTAAAAACCTTAATGAGTGGAAAAAAGGGCTGTTTTCAATAAATACACTTCCTTTTGAGATGAATGAAGAAAATGTAATGAATATAAGCTATTCCTTTGAAAAGATAACAGAAGATGCCGCAGGAATGCTCGCTTTTCAGGGTTTTCTGTCTGCAGAAAAATGGTTTCCCGGCATATTGATAAGTGAGTCAGATTTCTTAAGAATTGTCTTTATTCACCGTCAGGCGGCCCTGAACAATGCACTTATACTTAAGCTTGCAGGTCTGAAATGAGATTCAACCGTTTTCTTGAGGCAAATCTGCTTGATGCAGTAACGGGTTTTTCAGCATCAAACCTGAAAGCGGACTTGTTTTTAAGCCAGTTTCTGAGGTCAAAAAAGATCGGCAAAAGAGATAGGTTGTGGATAAGTGACCGTTTTTATTATTATTTAAGGCACAAGCTTTTTTTTGATAAAATATCTTCACTAAATACACTTCCAAAAAATATTGCAATGATGTTTGAAAATGAGCCGGATGATGAACTGCTTAAAAAGAGAGAGGAACTAAAGAAAACCGGTGATTTTGAAGATCTTTATAACAGAAGTTTTTCGTCTTTTCTCAAAAAAAGAATTGCCGGGTATTATAAAGAGAATGTTTTTGAATGGCTCAATACAAAATCGAAGATAGCGGTAAGGGCAAATCTCCATAAAATCCAAAGAGATATTCTTTTAGAAAAGTTAAGGGAAAATGGTTTTGAAGTTGAGTTGACACCCTTTTCATCTGCCGGGATCCTGATTTTGAACGGTTCATCAAAATTAAAAAAGTCTGAGCTTTTCAAAGAAGGGTTTTTTGAATTTCAGGATGAATCAAGTCAGATTGCTTCAATGCTTGTGAACAGAAATTCAAAGACAATGTTCGACTGCTGTGCGGGGGGTGGCGGTAAATCTCTGGCGGTAAGCTCCCTTTTCCCTGAAATTGATGTAACTGCAAGTGATATCAGGTTCCACCTGTTCAAGGAGATACAGGAAAGGGCGCAAAGAGCGGGAACAAAGATCCGGACAGTAAGTCATGATTCAGTAAAAAACCGTCTTTTTGATACTGTCTTTGTTGATGCCCCATGCAGCGGAAGCGGAGTTTTGAGGAGAAATCCTGCCGACAGATATGAAATAACGGAAAGATCTGTGGAAAACAATGTTGCGTTGCAGCATGAACTTATTGCAAAGTTTTCAGAAAATGTTTCTAACGGAGGCGAACTGATATATGTGACATGCAGTTTCCTGAAAGAGGAGAATGAATCCATTGTTGAAAAATTCCTTAATGAAAACAGTGGTTTTGTCCTGATGCCGGCCTGTGATAGATTAAGTGAGAACGGATTAAGGAACCTGTCTGAGAAACAGATAACGGACAACGGATATTTCAGGACGGCTCCGTTTTTTGAAAGAGACCTTATGTTCGGAGCGGTTTTGAAAAAAATAAGATGATCTTTTCTTGCACAAATATGAGAAATCTAATATTTTCTTTTCGGTTCTTTTGATAAAAACTTTTAATAACGAGGTGAAAATGAAAAAGTTCCTGATCTTAAGTGCGATCGCACAGTTTGTTCTTTCGTCATGTTCAAGCGGCCCTGATTTCAGCAGTTTTGATGACAAGGTATTTGTTGAATGTATAAAGAAAACGGAAAAGAAATTTGAGGAGATAACCGAACTTGACTGTTCAAACACTGAAAAAACTCTTGCTGACAACCCTTTCGGAGAAACAATAATTAAAAGCATCAAGGGTGTGGAAAAACTGGTAAATCTCAAGAAATTTGCCATGAGCAAGAATAAAATTGAAGACATTTCGGGTCTTTCAGGGCTGAAATCGCTTGAACATCTTGATCTTTCAGAGAACGGAATAAGCGACATGTATCCTCTTTCCGGCCTTGTTAATCTTCAATACCTCAATCTTGACAGGAACTATATCGGTGACATGAGACCTGTGAAGAACTTTGAGAATCTTGTTGAACTCGATATGAGCAGAAACGGTATTCAGGGACTTGCCGAATTTGAAAAGCTTAAAAAACTGAAGAAACTTTCACTTAACAGCAACAGAATAAGTGAAGTCAAATCAATTAAAGATCTCACAGAACTTGAATATCTTTCATTGAATGATAACGCTGTCATCGAAATATTTGACCTTGAGCCACTTAAAAAACTTAAAGTTCTGTCCCTGAAAATAAACAGAATAGATGTCATAATCGTTCTTGGAAAAATGCATTCTCTTGAAGAGCTTTACCTCGCTGACAACCAGATCCGTGACCTTGCTCCGATCAAGGACCATCCGAATCTGAAGATCCTTGATGTTGAAATGAATTCGATAATAAGTTTTGACAATGTTGCAGAACTTGAATCCCGCGGCTGTAAGATCCTGGGTAAAAAAATCCAGACGAAATAAAGAACTTTCGCAAAACCTTTTTATATTCAGCAATCGGGCGTTGTGTTTTAAGTGGTTGAAATTAATGACAAATCCTTTTTGAAAGCTTTAAAATTCAATAATTAGTTGTAATATTAGCCATAACATGTAAAAATAGCAGGTGTTTTTAGTAACTTGTGAGGAGGAATTATTTTGGAATCGTTCCCTACGATCGAGTTGGTGGGGGTTGTTGTCTGTATAATCATGAGTGCCTATTTCAGCGGCACGGAAACCGCTCTTACAGCATTATCGGAGATTAAGACAGCAGTGCTTCAGGAAAAATGGAGCTTTATCTCGCCGACGCTAAAAAAATGGACACATAACCCCGGGATGATCCTTTCGTCGCTTCTTATCGGAAACAATGTCGTGAATATTCTGGGTGCGTTGCTTGCAGGAAAGGTAACTTATTATTTTTTAAGTACTTATCCGGCTCCTGTAGCAGATTTTTCGGCTGTTGCGGTAATGACGGTGTTTGTTCTGATATTCGGAGAAGTGACGCCGAAGACATTTGCAAAGGTAAATCCTGAAAAGTGGGTTGTTCCCGCACTTATAATTTTCCGTTTTTTTGAATGGATGCTTATCCCTTTCGCATATATTCTGTCAAAATTTGCAGTTGCGGCTGTTAAAGTCATGGGTGGGCAAAGCTCCGGGAGCGGACTTACCCAGACTGACATAGAATACCTCATTGAAAAAGGGAACGATCAGGGTGTTTTTGAACAGGAGGAACAGGGGGAGCTTCTTACAAGTGTTCTTGAATTCAAACACACTCTCGTAAAAGAGATAATGACTCCCAGAACTGATACGAATTTTCTTGAAACTGATACTACAATAAGGGAAGCCCTTGAAAAAGTTGAAGAATGGGGCCACAGCAG
>JAGOEX010000191.1 GCA_017997475.1 bacterium | reverse complement strand
ACCGAAACCGAAAAAGAAAAAGACAAACTCGCCCCCGGTCCTTCTTCGTTTCCAAACCGGGCTAAGCAAGCACCGTCCTTCAGACGGTTAAATTTAAAATAGCGGGCTGAAAGTCCGCGTTATCTTAGCCCACGCCCAAAGGGCTGGGGCAACAGACGGTTAAATTTAAAATAGCGGGCTGAAAGTCCGCGTTATCTTAGCCCACGCCCAACGGGCTGGGGCAACAGACGGTTAGCTGGGGAAATTTATTTCCTTTTGTTATTCCACGATATCATGGATTGGTTTTGCACCGTATCTGAATTCGAGATTTTTCCTGTAGGCGGTTGCAAACTCAATGAGCTCTTTCAACTTATTGAACCCTGTCTCTTCGTGGAAATCGTCTTCAAATGTAATGACTGAAAGATACAGTTCATTATTTTTCAAGCTGAATATCACATTTTTAAGATCAAAATTCTCTTTGAGGGCAAACTCGAAAAATTCACTGATCTTTTCTTCCGGGACATACGAAACCGGAGCATCAAAAATTATGAACTTTGTCGCCTGCACATAAGTTATTTTCACAAACACCAGCTCATTTGATATTTCCCAGAGCATCGCTCCGCACCTTGAAAGTTCGGCATCAAACCCTGAGCGAGAGATAATGTTTTCGATCTTTGCGATGATCCCTTCCGGAATGAACGGTCTTGTAGCGACATCATCCTTATCAAATCTGAATCCACAGTTGGCACAGAAACCGCTTCCGAGTTCTTCTTTTAACTGGGTTTTCCGGCATGACCTGCATCTTACGGCACTTTTTCCGGCAAATTTTCCGTATGATTCAAGACACTCTTTCACATAAAAATAAGGAAGCGAAAATGCAAGACTCTCGGCATCCCTGATTATGAAAGTGTTGACACCGATTATGTCCCCTTTTGAGTTGATGAGCGGACCACCCGAATTTCCCGGGTTTATCGCCGCATCTATCTGAAAATATTTGATTCCGTTGTAATCCCTTTCAGTTTTTGAAACTATCCCGCCGGTAGAAGTGTATTTCAGTCCGAGCGGATGACCGATGGCAAGAACGCTTTCACCTTCAAGCACCGGACCTTCGGAAAGGTGCGGTCCCCCATCAGATTTCGGCAGTGGCGATTCAACGAAAGCGACATCGAAGTGCGGATCGATGAAAAGCACTTTCACTTTCGTCTTTTTGAATTCCCGTCCGTTTGCAACCACTTCTTCACAGTTCTTAACAACATGATAGTTAGTCACTATCACCCCTTCAGAAAAAAGGATGAACCCTGTGCCTGAACTGTAGGGTGTCGCGATCTGCACGACACATTTTTTGAATTTTTCAATTATCTCGTTGTTCATTTTACCGGCTGAAAAAAGTTTAAATATGTAATTTCGTTCAAAAATGTAAATGTGAAACGGCTTGGAGTCTCATATCTGAGATTGTGTGAAAGGAAAGCAAGCGACGGGTATCCCTTTCTCTCTTTTGAAATAATGTCAGATATTTCGTTCTCGATCGCCCTTTTGTTGAATTTCTTTGTTTCGGCGTTAAAGAAATCGCTTTTTATGTCAAACTCTTCAAAAAAAGCCGGGTAGAAAATACGGTAATAAAGAAGAAGAAGCTTTTTAACAGCAGGGTATATCCCCATGAAATAGAGAGAGTAACCCAGCGCCTGCTCATAAACCGCCATTGTGTTCTTTTCCTGCTGAAGATCGACATAATATTTTGCACTGTTGAACTGATCAAGATAGAACTGTACAAGATCGTTATGAGCCGAACCGTTCACAAGACCGAAAGTATCAACCGTCCTGAAGAAAGATTCCCCGATCTCAAAATCACTCATGTCAAGAATGTCCTTGAGATATGAAAGCATTTTTCTTATCTTTTCGCTCTGTGAAAGCACTTTGTCGCTGTATATTGCAACAGCCATGTCATTTGTCTTCCAGATCTTTCCCTTCGGAACAAGAAGAAAGTCGATCCGGTAACAAAGTGCAAGAAGATAATGACTCATCAGGTTGCCGTCCTTTTCCGGAGACATTGATGAAGTTAACTCGAATGTGTCTTTTATCCACTGCTTCAAGTATTTGATCTTTATCATCTTTTCTGAAACAGGAACTTCAATTTTCGCCCTTGCGGAACTTTCCTTCAGATTTGCAAAATCATCAAAAAGCGACTGCGAGTGGATATCCGCTTTAAGCCCCATCTCTTTCAGGGCATAATAAAGTTTCATGGGACTTGATTCTTTCAGAGGAGAACGGTGTTTGAGATAAACTCTTGAATCCTGAATACAGAATCCGTTGTAGTTCATCGAAAAATTCTTGGTCAGAAGATCTCTGAAAAGTGCTGTCGCAACACCGCTGTACTCACCGATGACGGAAGTTGCATAAACCCCTTCACTATTAAAAACACCGGTTATTTTCGCACTCCCGTGAATGATAGTGAACTCAATATCATTTCCCTTTTTTTCGTAACTGACATTCTGCGAAGGCGGATTTGCGATATAATCAAGAAATTTTACAAAGCTTTCGCTGTATTTTTCCGCCTTGAAAAGATCTGTCGCCTCCTTGAAAATATTGGAAAAATAAAGTGGCTTGTTGCATTCAAGAAATCTGCCGTAATTATCTGAATTGACATTTCCGGCACTGCCCTTTCCTGTAAAAAAATCAAAAATTCCCATGACCGCCCTTTCCAAAAAATTGCTTCAACAAATATACTTATTCTGTTTCATAATACAAATAAAGAATTAGCTTACCTCGGCGAAGACATGATGACAAAGCAGATAAAATAAACCAGCAGCCCCATCCCGAAAGAAACAAAAGTCGCGATCACCCATAAAATCCTTATAACTGCAGGATCGACCTCAAGATATTCGCCTATTCCGCCACACACACCGAGAAATTTCCTGTCAATCGAAAGAGTGAGCTTTTTCATGATTAACCTCCAAAAAAAACCCTTCCCGAAGGAAGGGTCATAAACTTCATGAGAAATTTAAATCAGAGACCTTTCTTGAAAGTCGGGTTCGGTTTGAAACCTACTGACTTTGAAGCTTTGATCTTGATAGCTTCGCGGGTCTTAGGATTGATGCCTGTGCGTGCCTTTCTGTTGCTGACCTTGAAAGTTCCCAGACCGTTAAGGTTGAGTTTCCTTTCAGCAATTACAGTGTCTTTAAGGATCGTTGTGAAAACATCATAAACCTGTTTTGCTTGATCATTGGTAAGGGTAGCGCCGACATTCTCCTTGAGAACTTTGATGAAATCTGTCTTTGTTGTTGCAACAAGTTTGGTCTTCTTAGCCATGAATCTCTCCATTAAAAAAGAATAATAATAGGGTCCGGGTTCGGTGTATGATAGATTAAATCAGGAGAAAATGAAAGTTTTTTTTACGGCATGCTGAAATTTGCTTATGATTGATGATCTTCCGACCGTGAACAGCTTGTTGCTGCAAAGAAAGATGAATGGGAAAAAATGGTGGTCCCGACAGGAGTCGAACCTGTTGCCTATCACTTAGGAGGCGATCGCTCTATCCGTCTGAGCTACGGGACCTTGGGTAAAAATTCTATTGGATCCAGGGGTTTAACGCCTTGTCTTATTTCAAAGTGAAGGTGCGGGCCTGTCGCTCTTCCAGTCTTTCCTGAGAGTGCGATCTTGTCTCCCTGCTTCACATCTGCACCTTGAGCGGCGAGGTTCTTGGAATTATGGGCATAAATGGTGAACCAGTCGTCGGGGTGCTGGATTATTATTACAAGTCCGTATCCTCCTCTTTCGCCCGAAAAGATCACTTTCCCTGCGGCGGAGGCATAAACAGGTGTCCCTTCCGGACATCCGATGTCTATCCCTTCATGCTTTGTGCCCCATCTGTTGCCGAATGTTGATGTTACAACACCTTCAGCGGGCCAGATGAACTTTGAAGGTGCACTCTTTTTTGCACTCTTTTCAGAAGGAATGGTCTTGCCTGAATCCTCTTTTTTCACATTTGAATGATCATCTGCTGAAGTGCCGTCCCACATAGCCGGGGCCTTTACCCCTGGAACGAAAACATAATCGCCGACCTTCAGCTTTGTTTCGTCGGTGATGTTATTTGTTTTCTTCAATTTGTCAACATCGGTATCATATATCCTCGATATGCGATAAAGCGTCTCCCCTTTTTTGACCTTGTGATAAATGCCGTAAGGATCTGCACATGAGAACATCAGGAATATGATAAGTAGGAGAAAAAGAAACTTTTTAATCTCGACACCTCAAAAAAGATTCTGCTGATTATAGTTTTTAAGAAAATGTCTGTCAACAACATTGCAAAACAATCACTAAAACCTATTATTATAATGTTCTTTGAAGAGAGATCTGATGACAAAAAGAGAAATTGTGCTTAGAAAAGCTTTTGTTTTTTCAACATATTTTGCTCAGGGTCTCCCATATTCTCTCATTGCGGTGATCCCGACTGTCATGTTCAGAGATCTCGGTGCCGACTTGTCAACGATCGGCTTTCTTTCGCTTTTGAACATTCCGTGGGTGATAAAATTCCTGTGGGCCCCTTTTGTTGATTCAAATTCAACTTTCAGAAAATGGATATATTCAACTGAACTTCTTCTGACTCTTGCAGTTTCAATGATAGCATTGTCGCTCTTTTCTGAAGGACTTGCCATTGTCACCGTGCTTCTTCTGCTCGGAGCGGTCATGTCTGCAACTCACGACATTGCGGTTGACGGATACTACATGACTTCCCTTGATGAAATTTCCCAGAAAAAAGAGATCGGTTTCCGTGTCCTTGCATACCGCCTTGCACTTGCATTCGGATCAGGGGTGATAATTTCGATCGGAACAATCTTTTCGTGGCGCTGTGCATTCGGAACTGCCGCTTTTTCCATGCTCATGATCTATCTGATCCACAAGTTCTTTCTCCCTGAACCGCTAAACACTAAACCCTCAACTCCAAACAGTTTTCTGAATTTTAAAAAAGCATTCTCAACATTTTTTAAAAGGGAAAACATTGTTCATATTGTGATGTTCATTGTGTTCTTACGGGCTGGCGAATATCTTCTCGGGCTGATGAGAGGCCCGTTCATGGTCGATCTCGGGATAAAAGTCCATATCGGCTGGATATCGGGCGGCATTGCCATCCCGGCAACAATT
>JAGOEX010000190.1 GCA_017997475.1 bacterium | reverse complement strand
GTATTCTTTCCAAATGTGTTAAAGCCCGCCGTTATGACAGTGAATCGGCTTTGCTTGCCGACTCTCAGCAGGGCACTTTAATTGCCGCTGTAAGGTCCGGATTCATATATTTTTATGACATTGATACACTTAAAGAAATCAATATATTAGGTGAAGGCAGGACGGCAAACATAGATTTTTCACCGGACGGGTCACTTCTTGCTGCTGTAAATGACACATGCCTGTATCTTTATAATCTTGATAACGGAGAAAAAGAAGCTGTGGGATGCGGGCTGAATTACTGTCAAGAACTTAAATTCTCACCCGATGGAACAATGCTTGCAGCAACAAACTGGGGTGGATTTGATGTATATATGCTCAATAACGGAAAATTTGAACCTTATTTTTCTGATTCTTTTGAAAACATTGCTATCGGGATAAATACATATTCAGTTCAATTTTCTGCAGACAGTTCTCTTGTTGCGGCAGGTGCCGGAGCATCTATGGATTACGACAACATTCACATTTATGACTTGAAAGAAAAAAAACTGATCCATGAACTACCACTTTATGAATACTATGCAAAATTGTCGTTTTCAGAAGATGGAAGATATATCGCAGCTGGAGGATATTCCCTTGACGGTGCGATAGATGGCTGGTTTGAAGATCCTGCATACATTTACAACTGTTCAGACTGGAGTCTCAAGGAACATATAAACTATACGCTTGATTCTCTTTCCTCTTTGTCTTTTAATTATTCAGGAGATTATCTTCTTATTGACAATGTTGTTTACAGGGTTGGAGGTCACTTTTTTCCATTTGTTTCAAACCATTCCAGCATAATTTTTTCAAAAAACGGACAGAACCTTATTTCCATTGGCGAGGGAGCTCTTCACAAATATTCAATTCCCGGATTTGAATTTCTTGAATCCGGCACAAAAGGAGGCGGTCGTGCACATTTTTTCTCTCATGACGGAAAAAGTGTAGTAAGTTTTACATCATCCTATGAAACCTTATTTTCTGATCCTCTTACCGGCAATGAGCTCAAACGGTTTAAAATGGA
Source organism: bacterium (assembly GCA_017997475.1). Taxonomy (GTDB): domain Bacteria; phylum UBP6; class UBA1177; order UBA1177; family UBA1177; genus JAGOEX01. The sequence continues at coordinate 4,158 of JAGOEX010000190.1, read as the reverse complement.
AGATCTGAACCAGTTTTATTTAAATTTCAAATTGTCTGACAGCGGTGCATACAGCCTTTCCTATGCAGATGATTACTACAGAAGGAACGGGTTTTTTATAACAGACCTTGAAACAGGCAAAATAATCTACAATGAAGACGAAATAATGGCAAGAGCAGCTGCTTTCTCAACCGATGATAAAATTTTTGCCGTTCATGACGGGATAACATTTACAACACATCTCAGGTTGATCAATTCAGGTGATCTTATTTTTTCAATCCAGCATAACGAAGAAGACCTGGTTTCAGATCTTGTTTTTTCGCCCGATGGATTGCTTCTTGCAGTCGGTTTTGAAGAAAGAACTACTCTGTATGATATGAAAACAGGACTGGAGATCTATTCTGTTCCATTTTCAGGACACACTTCTTTTTTTCCTGATGGATCCAGATTTATGATAATTGATCTGATGCCGAATGTTTTCTCTACAGTTGACGGAAATGCAGTATCAACTTCTTTCAGCGGAATAATTTCTGAACAAGCCGTTATATCGAATGATCAGAAGTATATTATATTTGATAGAGGTATTTTTGATATAAGCACTTCGACACTGCATTCTTTCGACAAAATTGATTTTGACATTGATAAGATCGCTCTTTCACCTGACAGCACACTTCTTTTCTTAAGCGGAACCTACTTTGCAAGGGTTGTCGACACAAGCAACTCCCTGGAAAAATTTGAAGTAGAATGTCAAAATGATTTAGACTGCGACACCGGGTTTTTCTGCAACACAGCTTCAGGACGCTGTTTTGCAAACATTGAATATGAACCTTAAATTCCCGCAATATCTCCAAGAAGCACTTTAAGACCTATCAGAATCAGCACAGTTCCCCCCACGATCTCCATCCTCGTGCCGAATTTACACCCGAGTTTTACTCCGAATGTAACCCCTGAAAATGAAAAAATAAATGTCACGAAGCCGATCATCAGGACAGGGATAAGAATGTCACTGCAGAGCATACTCAGTGAAACACCTGCGGCAAGAGCGTCGATGCTTGTTGCAACTGCCAGCACCATCAATTGAAGAAACTTTACATTTGCCGGAAAAACCTCGCATTCACCTTTCTTTTTAACTGCTTCAGAAATCATTTTTCCGCCGATGAAGGCAAGAAGAAAAAAAGCTATCCAGTGATCGACATGGCAGATATAGTCATAAAATGATGAAGCACCGAAAAACCCGATAATAGGCATAACTGCCTGAAAAATTCCAAATGCCAAAGCAATCTTCAACGCTTCTGAAAAATCCCTTTTCTGCATGGAAATTCCGGCACTTATGCTCACTGCGAAAGCATCCATCGCAAGACTTAAAGCAAGAAGAAAAATGTAAGGATACGAAAGTGCCATGAGACCTCAGTTATTTCTCAAGTGCAGAACTTTTGTCATCTTTTTCAAATTTTTCTGCTCTTCCTCCGATATGGAAGGAGAGAAATCCTTCTACTCTACCGAAAAAATCCATCCTGTTTTCGGGTCTTGCAAATCCGTGACCTTCGTCAGGATAAACGATGTATGTGACTGGAAGATCGTTCTTTCTCATTTCTGCAACTATCTGATCTGATTCGGCAATTTTCACTCTCGGGTCGTTTGCTCCCTGTCCTATCATCAAAGGTGCTTTTATTTTTGAAGCGTGGAAAAGGGGAGAGATTTCTTTGTTAAGTTCTTCATTATTTTCAACATCACCGATCCGGAGTACCATCTGCTTTTTAAATGTTGCCCAGTACGGAGGGATCGTTTCAAGGAGTGTTTTCAGGTTGCTCGGGCCTACTATGTCAACTCCCGCGGCATAAAGTTCAGGGGTGAATGTTAGCCCGGCAAGTGTTGCGTAACCACCGTAACTGCCCCCCATTATTACAACTTTTGATTTATCGGCGAGACCTTTTTCAATTGCCCATTTAACTGCGTCAGTAAGGTCATTCTGCATATTCTTTCCCCACTGATTGTCGCCTGCGTTTAAGAACTTTTTGCCAAAACCGGTACTTGATCTGAAATTCACACTCAAAACGGCATACCCTCTGTTTGCAAGCCACTGGTGAACTGAATTGTAACCCCAACTGTCTCTTGCCCATGGTCCGCCGTGAACATCAAGAACGAGCGGAAGATTTTCCGGCTTTACATTGAGCGGCAGAGTGAGATAACTTACAAGATCAAGTCCGTCGCGGGATTTAATTATCACCGGGTCCATCTTAGCAAGTTTATACTTTTCAAGATCCTGATTATGGGTGAAAAGAAAATCGGCTTTTTTAGAAGATCTGTCGTAAAAATAATAACTGTACGGAGCGTTATCAAGCATATATGCCACAATTAATTTAGTTTTTGACAGGTCCTGCGAAACGATGTAGAACTGACCGTCTTTTAGCTCTGAAAGATATTCAAAATCGGCTTTCACACTTTCGTCCATGACAAAATATTCAAGTTTTGTGTATTCGACTGAAACTGCAAGGATCTCATGCGTGTCAGGGTCTGTCATTACATCTGATATGTCCGCTTTTTCATTGACGAATATGGTTTTAAGCTCTGCTCCGTTCTCTCCGTCAAGAAGGACAAGCCGGACGGTATCACTGCCTGTGCTTGTGAGAAAGTACAGGTTTTTGTTGTCGGGTGCAAAATTGATGACCCCGCCATTTTCGCCAAAAGGTATTCTTATCAATTCGCGGAACGGTTCGGTTTCGTTATTTCGTATTCTTACAATTTCGTCTGCGGTAACCGGATCGGTGGCAACGGCAATTCTGAGTTTAAATTCGTGATCTGTACCCCAGCCCGCAACATCACCCGGATTTTCTGCTGTCATTTCGAGTTCTCCGGTTTTCAGGTCAAGACGGTACATGTCAAAAACAGCCGCATCCCTTTTGTTAAGTCCGATCAGAGCTTTGTCAGGAAATTTTCTGTCAAGAATGAGGTTTTGTGCCCTCACTCCGGGAAAAGGGGTCATATCTTTAGTTTCACCCGTTTTCAGATCGACAATGTAAAGATGCCAGTTCTCATCACCGTCCTTGTCCTGAATGTAAAGGATTTTTTCACTGTCATAAGTCCAGCCGTAACTTCTGATGCCCCGCTTTTCATCTTTTGTAACCTGTTTCAGCTCTCCTTCAGGATAGTTTTTGATGAAAACATTGAGAATTCCCGATTCATCTGATTCAAGCCAGCTCATTTTAAGTCCGTCAGGAGATATTTTCACCCCTGTTTTGTCAGGATTCCCGAAAAGCACTTCTCTTGGGATCATTTCACCAAGTTCAGATAAATAGGACAAGGGTTTTGCCCCTTCAGCTTTAACCATACTTTTTCCCTCTTTAATATTTTGATTGTTTGAACATGAGATTGCTAAAACTGCTATTGCCAGCAATGAAAAAAAATAACGCATTGATCCCTCCATCAGAAAAATTCTAACGATTTTACAAAAGAAGCAATAAAAGCAAAGGAAAATCGGAAACGCCCAGCAAGTTTTGCAAAAATGGAATCCAATTCCATAATTGTAAGAAATGTTGATTTCTTTATAAATTTCAGCAGTTTATAGCAAGTGTGCTCTTTGAATAAATCACAATATTCACTTACATGTGAACACTATCTGATGTTTTTTTGCTCTTGAGCAATATCCGCCTGTAACCGAAACTTTACAGTTTGGCAACATTTCAAGTTTGTTTGTAAAAATCATGACAGGTTTAAGCCATATTCCGCCGGTTAAAGCGTTGCAGATGTCGCCCGGCTGATCATTGAAAATTATTATCTTTTCAGTTTTCCTGCTTTGAACATCTGAAATGATCTCTTTTGCCCTTTTTGCAAGCATGAAATCAAGGAACATGAAAATTAAAACAATCGCCGACAAAAAAACTGAAATTCTTGCAAACTTCTTCATTTCTCTCCTCCTTCCATTGGGAAAGATTATCTACTTTTTTAATACAGTCAATAACGACTGGTACCTTGAAGTTCCCCCAAAAAATCTGAGATAAAAACAGAGAGTCTTTTAAAAACAAATACTTAGCTTAAAAAACAAGTGAAACTTAAAAAAATGGGGGAACTTTTTATTTAAAAAAGATAAAATGGAACCGCCTTCCGTGTGCAAGGTAAGTGCCTAATTTAACTTAACAGAGAAGGAGGTTCCATGGGCATTATACATCAAATCGGTGGAAA